>NZ_BPRD01000328.1 GCF_022179745.1 Methylorubrum podarium | reverse complement strand
GTCGCCGGGCCGCCGCCCTCCGTCAGGTCTTCGGGAAAACGCCTTAAAGCGCCAACCGCGCTCGACGATATCCGGTTCGCGCCGCGCTTGCACGGCGGGAGGCGGAACGGTCCGGAGGAGGGCAGGGCAAGGGGCCGAGCAAGGGGCTGAGCAAGGGGCCGAGGCAAGCGTTCGTTAACGACGATCCGCCTAGCTTGGGGCTCGAACCGCTCCGCAGGAGCCGGACCTTGTTTCGAGTCATCTCACAGATCATGCGCGCATCGGGACGGCCTCCCTACTCTCATCGAGATCCGTCGCGGCCGAGCCGCGGCGGCGACCGCCTGGACCGGTCGATCGGCGGCATCGCCCATCGGCTGATGAGCCTTCGCTCCAACCTCGCCCGGCGCATCGCGGGCGCGCCCCCGGCCCCGCCGCGGGCGCTCCCGCAGGCGCTGCCGCATCCGGCCCTGCCGGTTCCGGGCGCGGACGGCTTCGACGCGGGCAGCGTGCCGAGCTGGCTGGTGCCGCCCGGCGCGATGCTCGGCCGCGCCCCGGCCGCCCAGGAGTCCGCGATACCGGAGGCTTGGATATCGGAGACTCGGGCCTCGGAGGCGTGGACGCAGGAGCGGGAGGAGGGGCTGTTCGAGAGGCCCGCCCCGGCCCTGCCCTACGACGGCCCGCTCGAGATGCCGTTCGAGAGCCGCATCGATCCCCGCGCCTCCGGCCCCGGCGTCCTGGTGCGCACGCCGCGCCGCCCGGCGGCGATCGCTCCGGAGGCCGGCGCGGTTCAGATGCCGCACGCCCTGCCCGTTTCCCACTCCCCGAATCCGGGCGGCGCCTACGGCGTGCCGCAGGCGCCCCTGCCCGAATCGGTGCGCTTCACCCGCACGCCCGACACCGTCCTGATGGAGCGCCGCCGCCAGGCGCTGGAGGCCGAGCGCGAGGCGCAGGCCCACGCCCAGGCCCTGCTCGACGCCCGGGCCGCCGCCGAGGCCGCGGCGCTGGAGGCGCAGCGAGCCCGCGAGGCGGCGGAGTATGAGGCCGCCGAGCGCGCGGCGCAGCTGGCCGCCGAGGAGGCCGAGGCCGCCCGGCTGCGCACCGAGCAGGCCGTCTCGGAGGTGCCGAGCTGGCGCCGCCCGTTCGTGCCGCCGCCGGGCGTGAGCTTCTTCCGCACCCCCGATCGCCGGCCGAAGCCCGTCGTCCAGATCCCGCAGGCCGCGCCGCAGCCCTCGCCCCAGCCCGCGTTCGAGGCGATCCCGGTCGAGGCGTCGCGCCATGAGGCCGCCGCCCCCGTCGTGGCGGAGGAGGTCCCTGCCTTCGGGATGTACGCGCCCTTCATCCCGCCGGTCCCGGCCGAGCCGTCCGACTGGTCGGACGTCCCGGATTGGTCGGCCCTGCACGGCTGGTTCGGCCCGTCCGAAGCCGCGGTCGAGATCGCCGAGCCGGTCGCCGCCCCGGCCTCGGCGCGCCCTGTGCCGAACGCCATGGCCGCCCGCGCCGCGATCCGCCCGGCCCGTCCGCTGGCCGCCGGGGCGGTCGCGCAGCCGGAAGCCGCGGCTCCGGCCCCGGTCTTTACGCAAGTCGTCGCCCCGGCGCCCGTACCGGTCGCCGTCCCCTTCGCCGCGGCACCGTTGGCAAGGCAGCCGATCCCGGCCCCCGCTCCGGTCCAGGCCGCCCCGCAAGCCCCCTCCCCTGCCGCGCAGATGGCGGCGCTGACCATTCCCGCGCGCCCGGTCCTGCTGCGCGCCAAGCCCGGCGCCGAGGCCGAGCCGGCCGAGGAGGCCGCCGAGACGGTGCCGGACGCCGTCCCGGAGACCGCTTCCGAGTTCGTCGACGCGTTCGAGGACGACGCCTTCGAGCCCGTCGCCGCCGTCGAGTCCGACCCGGATCACCGTCCGCGGGCGATCCTGCCCGAGCGCCCGATGCTGATTCCCGCCGGCCGCCACCTGGAGGCGTCCTTCGTCGGCAATGCCGACTACGAACTGCCCTCCCTCGAACTGCTCGCCGAGCCGCCGCTGCCCGACGGCGAGGAGGTCGATGCGGACGAGCTGGAGCAGAACGCGCTCAACCTCCAGCAGACCGTGCAGGACTTTGGCGTGCGCGGCGACATTTTGGCCGTGCGCCCCGGCCCGGTCGTGACCTTGTACGAGCTGGAGCCGGCCCCCGGCACCAAGTCGAGCCGCGTCATCGGCCTGTCGGACGACATCGCCCGCTCGATGTCCGCCGTCTCCGCCCGCGTCGCCGTCGTCCCCGGCCGCAACGTGATCGGCATCGAGCTGCCGAACCCGGTGCGCGAGACCGTGTACCTGCGCGAGCTCCTGGCCTCGGTCGATTTCGTCGAGACCAAGCACAAGCTCGCCCTGTGCCTTGGAAAAAACATCGGCGGCGAGCCGATCATCGCCGACCTCGCCCGCATGCCGCACCTCTTGGTCGCCGGCACCACCGGCTCGGGCAAGTCGGTGGCCATCAACACCATGATCCTGTCGCTGCTCTACCGGCTGAAGCCGGAAGAGTGCCGCCTCATCATGGTCGACCCGAAGATGCTGGAGCTGTCGGTCTACGACGGCATCCCGCACCTGCTCTCCCCCGTCGTCATCGACCCGAAGAAGGCGGTCATCGCCCTCAAATGGGCCGTGCGCGAGATGGAGGAGCGCTACAAGAAGATGTCGAAGATCAGCGTGCGCAACATCGACGGGTACAATGCCCGGATGAAGGAGGCGCGCGAGCGGGGCGAGACCCTGACCCGCACGGTCCAGACCGGCTTCGAC
>NZ_BPRD01000327.1 GCF_022179745.1 Methylorubrum podarium | reverse complement strand
GACCAGCCGTCCCTCGCGCAGCGCCGGCCCGGCGAGCCAGTCGGCGGTGAAGGTGATGCCGGCCCCCGCGACCGCGGCGGCGAGCGGCACTTCCGAATGGTCGGCGACGAGGGCGCAGGCGGGGCGCACCGTGCGGCGCTCCCCCTCCCGCGTCAGCGGCCAGTCGGGCCACGCGGCGTGGCCGGAGAATCCGAGGCAGGCGTGGCGCGCGAGGTCGTCGGGCGTCTCCGGCGTGCCGTGGGCGGCGAGGTAGGACGGCGCGGCCACCAGCAGGGTGCGGTAGCCGGCGATCCGGCGGGTGACGAGGGAACTGTCCCGTGGCGCCCCGGCCGCGACCCGGATCGCCACGTCGAAGCCGTCCGCCACGACATCGACGAAGCGGTCGCTGAGCCGGAGGTCGAGGCGGATCTGCGGGTGCTGCGCCAGGAAGGCAGGCAGCAGCGGCGCGATCCAGATCCGGCCGAAGGTGACGGGCAGCGAGACCCGCACGAGCCCCTGGGGCGTCGCCGCGAAGTCGCTCGCCTCGCGGTTGGCATCGGCCAGCTCGTCGAGCAGCGCCTGCACCCGCCGGCCATAGAGCGCCCCGGCCTCGGTCAGCGTCACCCGCCGGGTGGTGCGCGACAGGAGCCGCACGCCGAGCCGCCGCTCCAGCCCGCTCACTCGCCGCGACAGGACGGAGGCGTCGCGCCCGAGCCGTCGCGCCGCGGCGGCGAAGCTGCCGCTCTCCGCCACCGTCACGAAGGCCGAGAGCGCCTCCAGCCCGCCGGCCTCCAAGAATTCCTGCAAGTCCTGCACGAGTCAAATGCCGTCCGGCTGGATTCACCGTGATCCATGCATGGCTTACCTCGGCTCCATCGCAACGTCGAGGAGACCCATCATGAAGACCTTCCTCAGCATCGGCGCCGGCCCCGGCATGGGTCTGGCGACCGCCGAACGCTTCGCCCGCGAGGGCTTCCGCATCGTCCTGAGCGCCCGGAACGACGGGAAGACGAGGGACATGGCCGACGCGCTGCGCGCCGCGGGCCGCACGGTCGAGACCCGCACCGTCGATGCGGGCGATCCCGCCGGCGTCGCGGCCCTGGTCGCCGAGGTCGAGAGCACCTTCGGCATCGACGTGCTGCACTACAACGCCGCCGCCATGCGGCAGGCGCGCCTCGCGGACCAGCCGCGCGACACCTTCAACGCCGACCTCGCGGTCAATGTCGGCGGCGCGCTCGCCGCGGTGCAGGCGGCGGCCGAGGGGATGGCGGCGCGCGGCACCGGCACGGTCCTTCTGACCGGCGGCGGCTTCGCGCTGCAGCCGCATCCCGACTACCTCTCGCTCAGCATCGGCAAGGCCGGCATCCGCGCGCTCGCCCAAGGGCTGTTCGACAGCTTCAGGGAGAACGGCATCCACGTCGCCACCGTGACCGTCGCGGGCTTCGTCTCGCCCGGCTCGAAGGAGGCGGAGGCCGTGGCCGAGCGGTTCTGGCAGCTGCACGGCGAGCCGAAGGAGAGCTGGACCCTGGAGAGGGTCTACACGCCCTGAGGGCGACGCCTGGGCGGGATCGTCGGCGCAAGCTTGGCACGAATCGCGCGGGCCCTACCTCACCCTCCGCGCGCATCCGGCGCGACCACGGGAGGCTCTCCTTGGCAGGCACGCGCTCGGCACGGTTGGCAGCGGAGGTCGGCCCGAAGACGCCGCAGGTCGTGGTCCTCGTCGGCGCCACCGGCGACCTCTCGCAGCGCAAGCTGCTGCCCGGCCTGTTCCACCTCTACCGGGCCGGCTTCATCCCGGATCTGCGGATCGTCGGCGTGTCGCTCGACGACATCGGCGTCGAGGCGTTCCGCGGGCTCGCCCGCAAGGCCATCGACCAGTTCTTCACCCGCCAAGCCGGCGAGGCGGAATGGACCGCCTTCGCGGAACGGCTCGACTACGTGCCGCTCTCGGCCGGCGCCGGGGCGCTCGCGGCGGCGGTGGCCCGCGCCCGGGACAGCCTGGGCCAGGAGGGTGGGACCCAGGAGGGTGGGACCCGTGAGAGCCGGTGCCTGCATTATCTCAGCGTGCCGCCCGCCGCCGCGCTCACCGTGGTGCGCCTGCTCGCCGAGGCGGATCTGGCGGCGGGCTCGCGCATCATCATGGAGAAGCCGTTCGGCACCGATCTCGCGAGCGCGGTGGCGCTCAACGACCGGCTGCACGCCGTGTTCTCCGAGGACCAGATCTTCCGCATCGACCACTTCCTCGGCAAGGAGCCGGCGCAGAACATCCTCGCCTTCCGCTTCGCCAACGGCCTGTTCGAGCCGATCTGGAACCGCACCTTCATCGACCACGTGCAGATCGACGTGCCGGAGACCCTGGGGCTCGGCACCCGCTCCGCCTTCTACGAGGCGACCGGCGCCTATCGCGACATGGTGGTGACCCACCTGTTCCAGATCCTCGGCTTCATGGCGATGGAGCCGCCGACCTCGCTCGAACCGGGGCCGATCTCGGAAGAGAAGAACAAGGTCTTCCGCTCCATGCTCCCGCTCGATCCGCGGGAGGTGGTGCGCGGGCAATATGCCGGCTACCGATCCGAGCCCGGCGTCGATCCGCAATCGGACACCGAGACCTTCATCGCCCTCAAGTGCCGCATCGACAACTGGCGCTGGGCCGGGGTGCCGTTCTTCCTGCGCACCGGCAAGCGGATGGCCGAGGGGCAGCGCATCATCTCGATCGCCTTCCGCGAGCCGCCGAAAAGCATGTTCCCGGTCAATTCGGGCGTCGGCGCGCAGGGGCCCGACCACCTCACCTTCGACCTCGCCGACGCCTCGAAGATGTCGCTCTCCTTCTACGGCAAGCGGCCGGGGCCGGGGATGCGGCTCGACAAGCTCTCGCTCCAGTTCAACATGAAGGACACCGGCCTGATGGGCGAGGTGCTGGAGGCCTACGAGCGGCTGATCCTCGACGCCATGCGCGGCGACCACACCCTGTTCACCACGGCCGAGGGCATCGAGCGGCTGTGGGAGGTCTCGACCCCGCTGCTGGAGGCGCCGCCGCCGGTGCGGCTCTACGCGCCGGGCTCCTGGGGGCCGAAATCGATCCACCAGCTCGTGGCGCCGCAGGCATGGCGCCTGCCCTTTGAGCGGGAATGGCGCAACACCGACGAGCACGGCTGACGGCCCGCCGGCGCACCGTACAGCAACGATTCACGCGCGCAGGCACCCGATCGGATCCGACGTGATAAACTGGAATAATTCTCAGCTCAGTCTCAGAAAATCCTCCGTCAAGACGGTTGCCGGCTCATCGAAAATGGGGGTCACAAGGAAAACTTGCTCATCGAGCCGATCCGTCTAATCTGGTCCACCAACGATTCGACTGACGGACATCCAGCCGCACGCGCCGCATGAGCCTGACGACTGCCCAGATCCTCGATCTCGCCCCCGACGCGTCGAGCCGCAAGGCCGGGCAGGATCAGGCGAAGCCGCAGAAATGGGCTGGCCTCGGCCGGGCGGGCACGGTGATCTGGGGCGAAATCAAGGGCAGCGGGGCGAGCCCCTACCGCACGGTGGCCGACCTCGCCGGCCCCGCCTCGAAATGCACCTGCCCGAGCCGGAAATTCCCCTGCAAGCACGGTCTCGGCCTGATGCTGGTGGACGCGGCCTCGCCCATCACCGAGGCAGAGCCGCCGGACTGGGCCGCCGCCTGGATGAAGGGGCGCGAGAGCCGCGCCGCCGCGGCCGAGACGCGGGCGAAGGAGCCCGCCAAGCCGATCGATGAGAAGGCGCAGGCCAAGCGGCGGCAGGCCCGCGAGGACCGGGTCGCGGCGGCGCTCGACGAACTCGACCTCTGGCTGCGCGACCTGATGCGGCGCGGGCTCGCCGCCGCGCGCTCCGAGCCCTACGCCTTCTGGGACCGCATGGCCGGGCGCCTCGTGGACGGGCAGGCGCCGGGCCTCGCCCGCCGGGTGCGCGCCCTGCCGGGACTGGTCGCCGCGGCGCCCCAGGCGGGCGCGCCGCGGC
>NZ_BPRD01000326.1 GCF_022179745.1 Methylorubrum podarium | reverse complement strand
GGCCCGGCCAAGGCGGCCAAGAAGCTCGGCGAGGAGGCGGTCGAGGCCGCCATCGCCGCGGTGCAGGGCGACCGCAAGGCGCTCGTGTCGGAGGCGGCCGACGTCCTCTACCACCTGGTCGTGACCCTGAAGGCGGTCGGCGTACCCCTCGATGAGGTGATGGCGGAGTTGGGCCGTCGCACGGCCCAGAGCGGCCTCGCCGAGAAGGCGGCCCGGAGGCATACATGATCGGCGCCCCGATCCCGCCGGCCGGGATCGAACCGGAGGAGCGCCAGAACCCGGTGACCGGCCAGGGGCCGAGCCGCCTCTCGCCCTACCGGATTTTTTCGCGCGACGAATGGGCCCAGCTTCGCGCGGACACGCCGCTGACGCTGACCGCCGAGGATATCGGCCGGCTGCAATCCCTCAACGACCCGATCTCGATCGAGGAGGTCGTGGCGATCTACCTGCCGCTCTCGCGGCTGCTCTCGCTCTACGTCGCGGCGACGCAGGGGCTGTTCAAGGCGACGCAGCGCTTCCTGCTCGCCGAGCACGAGGCCAAGGTGCCCTACATCATCGGGCTCGCCGGCTCGGTGGCGGTCGGCAAATCAACGACGGCGCGGGTGCTGAAGGCCCTGCTCGCCCGCTGGCCCAACACGCCGAAGGTCGATCTCATCACGACCGACGGCTTCCTCCATCCCAACGCCGAACTGCAGCGCATGGATGCGATGGAGCGGAAAGGCTTCCCGGAGAGCTACGACAGCGCCGCCCTGCTGCGCTTCCTCGCCGACATCAAGGCCGGCCACAAGCGGGTCTCGGCGCCGGTCTATTCCCACCTCGTCTACGACGTGGTGCCCGGCGAGGAGCAGGTGATCGAGTCGCCCGACATCCTGATCGTCGAGGGCCTCAACGTCCTCCAGCCCGCCCGCCTGCCGCGGGACGGCACCGCGATCCCCTTCGTCTCCGACTTCTTCGACTTCTCGATCTATCTCGACGGGCACGAGGACGACCTGCACCGCTGGTACGTCAACCGCTTCCTGCGCCTGCGCCAGACCGCCTTCCGCGATCCGCTCTCCTACTTCCGGAAGTATGCCGAGGTGACGGAGGCCGACGCCCTGGACATAGCCGACCGGCTCTGGACCACGATCAACCTGCCGAACCTGCGCGACAACATCCTGCCGACCCGCCAGCGGGCCAGCCTGATCCTGGCCAAGGGGCCGAGCCACCGCATCGAGAGCGTGGCGCTGCGGCGGCTGTGAGACCGAGGGCGTCGAGGACGACGATCGATCCTCCGCACCGCCCGTCTCGGACCATCGGCCGGTCGATGCCCATCTCGTTGCCGACGCCGCAACGCACGTCCGGCCCCCGCTCGTCGAGCGAGGGCCGCCGCGCCGCTTTCCAACTCAGCCCGTATGCGATCAGGCCGCGCGCACGGTCATGAGGAAGTGCCGGACTTCAGCCGATAGGTGCTCGGACTGACGCGAGAGTTCGGAGGCCGAGCTCAGCACCCGCGCCGCGGACGCGCCCGTCTCCTCGGCCGCGCCCGCCACGCCCGCGATGTTCGTCGTCACCTCGCCGGTGCCGGCGGAGGCCTGAGCGACGTTGCGGACGATCTCCTGCGTCGCCGCGCTCTGCTCCTCCACCGCCGCCGCGATCGAGGCCGCGACGCCGGCGATCTCGCGGATGCGCGCTCCGATGCCGCCGATGGCGCCGACCGCCTGATCCGTCGAGCCCTGGATCCGGCCGATCTGGGCCGAGATCTCCTCGGTGGCGCGCGCGGTCTGGTCGGCCAGCGCCTTCACCTCCGTGGCCACGACCGCGAAGCCGCGTCCCGCCTCGCCGGCACGGGCCGCCTCGATGGTGGCGTTCAGCGCCAGGAGGTTGGTCTGGCCGGCGATCTGCGAGATGAGCGCGACCACGTCGCCGATGCGGCTCGCCGCCTGCGCCAGATCTTGAACGAGGCCGGCCGTGGCGTTGGCTTCCGCCACCGCCGCCTGGGCCAGATCGGCGGAGCCCGAGACCTGCCGGCCGATCTCGGCCACGGAGGAGCCGAGTTCTTCGGCCGCCGCCGCCACCGTGTTGACGTTGGCGGCCGCCTGGGCCGCCGCCGCCGCCACGCTGCTCGATTGCGCCGCGGTCTGTCCGGCGGTGGCGCTCATGCCCTGGGCGGTGACCTGAAGCGCGCCCGCGGCCGAGGAGACGGAGCCGACGATGCCGCCGACCGCGGCCTCGAACCCGTCCGCCATCTGGCGCATGCCGGCCTTGCGCTGCTCCTCCGCCGATGCGCGGGCGAGCGCGGTCTCCTCCTCGAGCTGGCTGGTCCGGACGAGGTTCTCCCGGAACACCTGCACGGCCCCCGCCATCGAGCCGATCTCGTCGCGGCGGCCGCCATAGGGGATCTCCGAGGCCGCGTCGCCGTCGGCCAGGCGCCGCATCGCCCCGGTCATCCGCTCGATCGGGCGCGACACACCGACGAGGCAGAACGCCATCGCGCCGACGGTGATCAGGACGGAGACGCCGAGCATCAGCAGCGTCGCCCGGATCGCGGAGCTCTGCTCGACCCGAATCGCGGCTTCGGCCTGCTTGCTCGCCGCATTGTTGATGTCGACGAGGGTGCGCGCGGCGGCCGATACGGCGAGGTAGTTGGTGTTCATGGGCCCACGGAAGAAGGCCATGGCCTCGTCCTGGCGATCGGCCGGGAAGGCGCGCAAGCGTTCCCCGTCCTTCCTCAGCATGTCGAGCTTCGCTTTGAGCTCGTCGTAGACCTTCTGCTCTTCAACACTCGAGACCAGAGACCGGTATCCATCGACCTTCTTGTCCCGTTCTCCGGCGAACTCGATGATCTTGTCCTTGCTCTGCGATCGAGCGGCCTCGTCCTCCGCGGTCATGTAACGAAACTGCCAGAGCCGCGTCCGCAGAACCAGCGCATTCCATCAATGCGCTGGTTCTGCAGATCGTGATCGCGAGGGGCCCCGCGACGATCACGCCGGTGAGGAAGTAGGTCCGCAGCCGTCCCCGGGCGCTGACGCGCGTCTTGG
>NZ_BPRD01000325.1 GCF_022179745.1 Methylorubrum podarium | reverse complement strand
AGGACGGCGTCCGCGCGGTCAAGGTCTACGGCTTCCGCATCGACAAGAAGAGCTACGAGAACCCGCTGCCGGACCTCACCGGCCGAGACCTGCTCGTTATCGCGGGCAAGGCGCACCCGGATCGCTGGAAGATTTTCCAGAAGGTCGGCGCCCAGTTGAAGCGCATCGGCCTCGACGAGGTCGTGCACGTGAGCGACAGCGGCGAGGAGCGCTTCGTCACCCTGCCGCTCGACCAGACGGAGGGGGAGCAGCCGCTCCCCCGCCGCCGGGATTTCGCGCTTCCCGAAGGCGACGAGGAGACGCTCGACGCGGCCGGCCACCGCTGGGAGGCGATCCAGGAGGCGGGCGCCACCCGCGTCGTCGTCCGCGACTATCCCGTCCGCACCGGGTACGCCCCGGCCAAGGCGGACCTGATGCTGCGCCTGCTGCCGGGGTATCCCTCGACTCAGATCGACATGTTCTACTTCCACCCCCCGCTCGCCCGGGCCGACGGGGTTCCGATCCGCGCCCTGGTCGGGGACACCTTCGAGGGCAAGCACTGGCAGGGTTGGTCGCGTCACCGCACCGGCGAGAACCCCTGGCGCCCGGACGTCGACGACATCGGCACGCACCTCGCGCTGGTTGAGCATTGCCTCGCCAAGGAAGTGGGGGCCGCCTGACATGCGCACCACCCTCGCCCTGACCGGCGCGCAACACGCCGCGCTTTGCGCCCACCTCTTCCCCGGCGACGGCCGCGAGGCGGTCGCCCTGATGCTCTGCGGGCGCGCCGCCTCGCCCGGACGGACGAAATTCGTCGTGAACCGGATCGTCCCGATCCCGCACCATGCCTGCGAGCGCACCGACAGGCGCGTGACTTGGCCGACCGCCTACCTGGAGCCCCTGCTCGCGGAGGCGGCGAAGCGCGGCATGGCCGTGGCCAAGGTCCACAGCCATCCGGGCGGCGACCTGCGCTTCAGCGAGGTGGACGACGCCGCGGATGCCGACCTGTTCGGCGGGGTCCATGCCTGGGTCGACGACGGCCAGCCGCACCTCAGCGCGGTGATGGTCCCGGACGGGACGATGATCGCCCGGGCCCATGGCGAGGACGGCACGCACGCGCCGCTCGACCACGTCGGCGTCGTCGGCGATGACCTCCGCTTCCACCGGCCCCCCGTTCACGCTGCCCAGGCCGTTCCCGAGTTCGCGCGGCGGCACGCCCAAGCCTTCGGACGCGCGACGTTCGAGGCGATGCGGCACCTCCGCGTCGGGGTCGTGGGGTGCTCCGGGACCGGCGGTCCGGTCGTCGACCAGATCGCCCGCCTCGGCGTCGGCGAGATCGTGCTGGTCGACCCCGACCTGGTCGAGGACAAGAACCTCAACCGCATCGTCAACACGACGCTCGCCGACGTGGGTCGGCCGAAGGTGGAGGTTCTGGCAGCCTTCGTCGAACGCCTCGGGCTCGGTGCGAGGGTGGAGGCCTTTCCCTGCGACCTGTCCCGACCGGACGCGCTCAGGGCCGTTTCGACCTGCGACGTCGTGTTCGGGTGCATGGACGGGGTCGAGGGCCGCGACCTGCTGAATCGCCTCGCGACGTTCTACGTCCTGGCCTACCTGGACATCGGGGTGATGCTCGACGCCGATGGCGAGGGTGGCATCGACCAGATCTGCGGGTCGGTCCACTACCTGCAGCCGGGGCGCTCCAGCCTCCGGGGGCGCGGTCTCTACACGGACGGGATGCTTGAGGCCGAAAGTTTGAGGAGGCAGGACCCCGCGGCCTACGAGGACCGCCTCGCGCGCGGCTACATCCGCGGCGTGCCGCAGGAGCGGCCGGCCGTGGGTGCGGTGAACGGCCTGTTCTCCAGCCTCGCGGTGGTCGAGTTGCTGCTGAGGCTGCATCCGTCGCGGCTCGACCCGAACGGCGATTTCGCCGTCCAGACCCTAAGCCTGACGGCCGGGTTCTGGCAGTTCGCGCCGGAAGAGGGCACGGACGACGCGCTCGCGCGATACCTCGGTCGAGGCGACATGAGGCCGTTCCTGAACCGACCGCATCTCGACATGCTCATGAGGGCGGCGTGATGGCGGGACTTCCCGTTACGCTGCTCCGGGCGTCCCTGTCCTGGGTCGCCCGCCGCCTCGGGCGTCACACCGTGGATTTCGTCGACGAGGAGCCCGATACGCCCGCGCCTCGCACGGTCTACGTCGTGGGTGAGGATGGCCATCAGTGGTTCGCGGCCTTCGGGTGCCCGTGCGGCTGCGGCGAGACGATCAAGCTCTCGCTCGTTCCCGGCGACCGGCCGGGCTGGCGCATCCGCCGACACTGGGACGGGACCGCGTCGCTGACGCCGAGCGTCTGGCGTCAAGTGGGATGCCAGAGTCACTTCTGGCTGAGGAAGGGCCGGACCGACTGGTGCTGACCGCCTTCGCCCGCCGCGGCGCCGGTTCCGCCGACGCCGAACCTGTCGCCTCCGGAGCGGGGAGGATTCCGCCGCGGTGAACGGAGGTGAGGTCGACCCGGAGCTAGGTCGCCGCTGGCCGGACTGGGGTGAATTCCGGACATGGGGCCGTTCAGGAGGCCCTCGTTGCGACGAACGGTGCCGCTTGGAGGCCGTTGCCTCGGCCATATCACGCCGGAAAAATTGACCGGCGGAGGGATGTCGCTTCCATCGTTGCGGTCCGGACCAAGCCGAGGGCCGGATAAGCGCCGCCCGCCCGAACGCGTGATCCCCGGCCGTCGGCGGCAGGACGAACTCTGAACGGGGCGGCGCACGTGCGCCGCCCCGTCGAAGCCGTTAGGCCAGGGCAGCGGCCCACTTCGTAGGATCGGGTGACTTGTTCTTGTAGATCGTCCCGCCGAAATCCACGTGAAGCTCGGCCCACGCCCCGCCAGCCTGGCGCGCGAGAACTTCGAAGTGCTTCGGCTTGCGGCGAAGGTCCCCCGACGGGGTCCAGCCCGCGGCCTTCACCGCCTCCAGCACGCGCGATGGGTCGGCCGGCATGTCCGGTCGCTTATCGCCAGGCGGGTGACAAGGCTTCTTATGCTGGATGTGCACGGGTTCCCGGCTCTCGGCTGCGATCCGCGTCACCTTGATCTCGGACGGGCGACGCTCGCCCTCGATGTCCACATGCAGGCCCGCCACGAGCGGGAAGGCCTCCGCTCCCTTAGGGCCGAGATCGGCCAGATGCGTCCCGCCGCCGGCCTCCACCGTGAAGCGATGGGCAAAAACGTGCTGAATGACCCCCGAGAGGGCCGTCGTGTCGTGGTGCGGCATGATCTTCTCCGTAGGGCGCCCATCCGCAGGCGCGGCCCGTCAGGTGGCCTGGCCTCACACGCCGTTCAAGATTGACCCCGGCCGGTGCGAGCGAGGGGACGATCACCTTTCTGTGCTTCGTCCCGAGGCCGCGGGGGCCCGTGCGCGGCTCACATGCCGGGTCTGCGGACCCATGGTGCTGCCGCGATCATGCTCACGCGCAGACCCTGCTCGGCCGACACGTAGCCTCAAGGATCGAGCCGGGCCGTCCGCAGGCGCAGGGCGTTGCCGATGACGCTGACCGAGGACAGCGCCATGGCAGCGGCGGCGATGACGGGCGAGAGCAGGATACCCAGGAACGGGTACAGCACCCCGGCCGCGACCGGCACGCCGGCGGCGTTGTAGACGAAGGCGAAGAACAGGTTCTGGCGGATGTTGCCCATCACCGCCTTCGAAAGGCGCCGCGCCCGCACGATCCCCATCAAGTCGCCCTTGAGCAGCGTCAGGCCGGCGCTCTCGATGGCCACGTCCGTGCCGGTGCCCATCGCGATGCCGACGTCCGCCGCGGCGAGCGCGGGGGCGTCGTTGACGCCGTCGCCCGCCATGGCGACCACCTGCCCGGCCGCCTTGTAGCGCTCGACCACGGCGGCCTTCCGGTCGGGCAGCACCTCCGCCTCGACCTCCTCGATGCCGAGGCGGCGGGCGACGGCCTCGGCGGTGGTGCGGTTGTCGCCGGTCAGCATCACCACCCGGATGCCCTCGGTCCGGAGCGCCGCCAGCGCCTCCGCGGTCGTCGCCTTGACGGGGTCGGCGATGGCGATGACGCCCGCCACCCGTCCGTCGACGGCGGCGAAGATCGCGGTCGCGCCGTCTCGCCTCAGTTCGTCCGCCCCTGCCGCATATGCCGACACGTCCACGCCATGCTCGCGCAGGAAGGCCGCGTTGCCGAGCGCAACCCGGCGCCCCTCCACGGTGCCGAACGCGCCCTTGCCGGTCGGGCTTTCGAAGTCGGCGACGGCGGCGGTCGCGACGCCGCGCTCCTCCGCGGCCCGCACGACCGCCGTGGCCAGCGGGTGCTCGCTCGCCCGCTCGACGCTCGCCGCGAGGCGCAGCACCGTAGCCTCATCGAAGCTAGCTGAAGGCACGATCCGGGTGACCGCCGGCTTGCCCTCGGTCAGCGTGCCTGTCTTGTCGACCAGGAGGGTGCCCACCCGCTCCATGCGCTCCAGGGCCTCGGCGTTCTTGACCAGGACGCCGGCCCCGGCACCCCGTCCGACGCCGACCATGATGGACATCGGCGTGGCGAGCCCGAGCGCGCAGGGGCAGGCAATGATGAGCACCGCGACGGCGGCCAAGAGCGCGAAGGTGAAGCGCGGCTCCGGCCCGAAGACCATCCAGGCGAGGAACGCGAGGACCGCCACGCCGATGACGGCGGGCACGAACCAGCCGGCCACTTGGTCGGCGAGGCGCTGGATGGGTGCGCGCGAGCGCTGGGCCTCGGCCACCATCTGGACGATGCGGGCCAGCATGGTGTCGCGCCCGACCTTCGTGGCCTCGATCACGAGGGCCCCGGACTGGTTCAGGCTGCCGCCGACCACGGGGGCGCCCGCCGCCTTGGTGACCGGCATCGATTCCCCCGTCACCAGGCTCTCGTCCACCGAGCTCCGCCCCTCGGCGACGAAGCCGTCGACCGGCACCTTCTCGCCCGGGCGCACCCGCAACCGGTCGCCGGCCGCGATGGCGTCGAGGGACGTCTCTTCCTCGGAGCCGTCCGGTCGAATGCGGTGGGCCGTCTTCGGCGTCAGGTCGAGCAGGGCACGGATCGCGCCGCCGGTGCTCTCGCGGGCGCGAAGTTCCAGTACCTGCCCGAGGAGCACCAGAACCGTGATGACGGCCGCCGCCTCGAAGTAGGCAGGCACGGCCCCGCCATGCCCGCGCAGGGCCTGCGGGAACAGGCCCGGGGCAGCTGTGGCGACGACGCTGTAGAGGAAGGCGCAGCCCGTCCCCAGCGAAACCAGCGTGAACATGTTGAGGTTGCGCGAGACCACGGAACGATAGCCACGCACGAAGAACGGCCAGCCCGCCCAGAGCACCACAGGCGCGGCGAGCACGAACTGTATCCAGTTCGAGGTTTGCTGCCCGAGGCGTTCCGCCAGCCCGAACAGGTGGCCACCCATCTCCAGGACGAAGACGGGGAGCGTCAGCACGAGCCCGACCCGAAAGCGTCGGGTCATGTCGACCAACTCCTCGCTGGGGCCGGTGTCGGCGCCGACCACGGCCGGCTCAAGCGCCATCCCGCAGATGGGGCAGCCTCCCGGGCCGACCTGCCGCACCTCCGGGTGCATCGGGCAGGTGTAGATCGTACCCTCCGGCACCGGCTCCACCCTCGCCTGCCCCGGATCGAGGTAGCGGACCGGATCGGCCTCGAACTTGGTCCGGCATCCGTTCGAGCAGAAGTAGTACGGGTGCCCGGCGTGCTCGGCCCGATGCTTCGCGGCGTGCGGATCGACCGTCATCCCGCAGACGGGATCCTTGACCGTCCCGGTGCCGGAAGCCTGGGTCTCGTGATCACCGTGCCCAAGTTGCGCATGGTCGTGCCCGGCATGATGGCCGTGGCGCTCGTGCGAGGGGGGGACGCTATGCGGCATGACCTGGCTCCCGTGGGTTCGCATCGCCTTCGGTCACCGGCTTCCGGTGACGGGAAGCAGGCCGAGGCTGTCCAAGGACGTCGAACAGGTGACGGGGACGGCGGGCGTCCCCGTCGGGATGGGTGCCCCGGATCGGGGCGCGGCCGACCTACTTGGCGTGCTGCTTCAGCCACGCCTCCATCTCGCCGATCTCCTTCTCCTGGTCGTCGATGATCTTCTGGGCCATAGCCTTGGTGGACGGGTCCTTGGCGTGCTTCAGGGCAACCCTGGCCATCGCGACCGCGCCCTTGTGGTGCGGAATCATGTGGGTGCGGAAATCGACGTCCGGGTTGCCGGTGTAAGCGACGGCCATGTCCTTCATCATGGCCATGTCGGCGGCCTTGAAGTCCTTGGTCGAGGCGTCGTCCTTCGGGTCCGGCTTCATGGAGGACATCGAACCGTGGTCCTTCATGTCCTGCGCGTGGGCGGTACCGGCCAAACCGAGACCGAGAATGGCGGCGATGGCGAGCGTGTTCGGGATTTTCATGGTCGTTACCTTTTTCGATGGCGTGGGATGCCGTCGCGCCGGAACGGACGTCCGCTCCGGCGCGACGGGGCGTCGTGAGGCGCGGCGGCGTTCAGTGACCGTGGGGAGGCTTGGTGGCCGTTCCGTCGGAACGTCCGTGGTCCATCCGCTCGCCGGACTTCGCGGGGGCCGTGTCCCCGAGACGCATGTCGTGGGCAGGCCCTCCCGCCGTGCCGCCGCGGCTCGGCGTGGGCTGCGTCTGCTGCTCGGCGTTCGCGTTGCCCTGGTCGTCGGCGAAGGCGGGCGATGCCGCACCGAAGGCCATCAGAAGGGTGGCGAGAGCGGCGATTTTCATGTGGTGAACTCCTTGGCTCATTGAGGTTGGCCGGTCGCCGGCGTGCAGCTCGTCGACCGATGGCTCCGGCACGGGCACCCGCCTCGGGCGGCTCCCCCTGCATCCCTGCGTGGGATCTTCAGGCCCCCTTCCGGTCGCGCTCGCGACAGGGGGCGATGTTCAGTCGAACTTGCCGCTGGCCGTGGCACCGTCGGGCGCGGTGAGCTGCACGGCGCCCTTCGGGCTGTCCCCGAGCGCCACCGGGGCCGTCCCTGTCAGTCGGTTGCCGTCGGCCGGCTGCAGGGGGACCCGGGTCGGCTTGCCGCCGACGACGAGGATGGCCGTGCCCTTGAAGCCCGTGGCCGGCACCGGCTTCTGGCCGCCGTCCGACAGGAAGACGTCGACGGTCTCGCCCTTGGTAGCGAGCTCGACGTGGAACTTCCCGGCGTCGGCTACCCGGCCGCCGTGCTGGCCGGCGCTTTCGTGGGCGTACGCCGCGGTCGCCGCCATCAGGCCGGCGACGAGGGTCAGTCTGTGCAGGATCATGCTGGTTCTCCTCGGGGGTCAGTAGGCCTCGGCCGGGCGCGGTCGCGCGCCGTCCGGGGACGGGTCGGCCGGCGCCTCGGCGTGCAGGGCGTGCAGCCGCTCCAGCGGCTTGCGGCCGAAGCGCAGGAACAGGACGGGGGTCAGGAAGGTGTCGAGCAGCGTCGCGCTGACGAGGCCGCCGAAGATCGTCACCGCCACCGGGTGCAGGATCTCCTTGCCCGGGCTCGCGGCGTCGTAGAGCAGCGGCACCAGCGCCACGCCCGCCGAGAGCGCCGTCATCAGCACCGGGGTCAGCCGCTCCAGGCTGCCGCGCACCACGAGGTCGGGCCCGAACGGCATACCCTCGTGCAGTGACAGGTTCAGGTAGTGGCTGATCTTCAGGATGCCGTTGCGGGCGGCGATGCCGGTCAGCGTGATGAAGCCGATCATCGACGCCACCGAGAGCGGCTGCCCCACCAGCCAGAGCGCGGCCACCGAGCCGATCAGGGCGAGCGGCACGTTGCCCATGATGATGAGCGCCAGGGCGGCCGAGCGGTAGCGGCTGAACAGGATGGCGAAGACCAGGGCCAGAGAGAGCGCCGAGAGCGCCGCGATGGTCCGGCTCGCCTCCTCCTGCGCCTGGAAAGTGCCTTCCAGGCTGGTGAAGAAGCCGGGCGGCATCGGCTCCTTCGCCACCGCCTCGCGGATGGCGGCCACGACGGTCGCCATGTCGGTGCCGGCCGTGGTGTTGGCCTGCACCACGATGCGGCGCCGGGCGTTCTCGCGCAGGATCTGGTTCGGCCCGTCGGTCTCGCGGATGTCGGCGACCTGGCGCGCCGGCACCCAGCCCGAGGGCGTCTCCAG
>NZ_BPRD01000324.1 GCF_022179745.1 Methylorubrum podarium | reverse complement strand
CCGGCCGCCGGCCGCCTCCTGCCCGCGCTGGCGGCGATGGCGGAGACCGGCGCCGTGCGCTCGATCGGGCTGGCACGGCGCAACCGCGTCGGGGGCGTCCTCTCCGACGTCTTCCCGGACGTGCAGTACCGACTGAACCGCCGCGCGGTGACCTATGCCGGCCGGGTGCACGAGCGGCCGCAACTCGCGGGCGGCTGGCCCGAGAGCTTCATCACCCTGCACGGCGCGATCGAGCATCACCTGAGCCGCGCCCATGTCGAGGCGCGTTCGCGCCGCTACGAGGCGCTGGACCCCGGCCGCGGGCGTCCGGACGAGGAAGCGGCGCTGCTTCGACCCTACCGCGACTAGGTCCGGGTTTCCGGTCGAGGCCTTCGGCGGGCCCAGGACAGCGCCCCGGTGGTTCGGCAGAGCCGATCAGTTCCGTCGCGCCGCACCGATCGCGGCCTCGTAGAGCGCCAGAGTCTCTCGCCCGAGGCTCGCCCGGTCGAAGCGTCCGGCCGCCGCCAGGGCGCGGGCGCGGCAGGCGCGGCGCAGGCCGGGATCGACGAGGAGCGGGCGCAGGGCGTCGGCGAGGGCCGGTCCGGTGGCGGTCGCCGCCAGCGGCCCCGCCCCCGGCGCACCGACGAAGGCGCGGGCGCTCGCATCCTCGGCGCAGGCCACCACCGGCCGGCCGTAGGCCATGGCCTCCTGGTAGACTAGGCCGAAGCTCTCGTAGCGCGACGGGGCGAGGACCGCGTGGGCGTCCGTATACGCTCGTGCGAGCGCCGCCGCCTCGATCCGGCCGCGGGCGCGGATGCGCCGGCGCGCGGCCTCGGGCAGGTCCGGCGGCAGGTCCTCCGGCGGCACCCCGACGAGGTCGAGGCGGAAGGGCGGCAGGTCCCCCCGCGCCTGCTCCCCGGCCAGGATCGCGACCGCGCCGAGCAGGGCGTCGAACCCTTTGCGCGCCTCCGCCCGCCCGACGAAGAGCAGCTGCACCGGGGCGTCCTCCCCGGGATAGGAAGCGGCGCGGGCGCTGGTCAGGATCTCCGGCGGCAGGCTGAGGCCGATCACGGCGGAGGGCTGCCGCCCGCAGAGGCGATAGGCCCGCGCGATCACCGCCCCGTGCGCGGCGGTGTTGGCGATGAGTCCGGCGCTGCCGCGCGCCTGCCGGCGCTCCAGCGCGTCGGCGGCGAGGCCGTCGAGGCGGTCGCGGAGC
>NZ_BPRD01000323.1 GCF_022179745.1 Methylorubrum podarium | reverse complement strand
CGGCCAACCGCATCCGGCGTGCGGCACCGCCTGCGCGAGCACCGCCTGCCGGATGCGGTTGGCCGCCGCTTCAGCACCAGACTCCTCGGTGTCCGGCAGAATGACCGAAAACTCTTCGCCGCCGATGCGGTAAGCGGTGTCCGACGAAGCGTGGATTGTGCCTTGCATCGCCTGAGCGATGAACCGCAGCGCCGCGTCACCCTGCTGATGCCCGTAACGATCGTTGAAGCCTTTGAAGTAGTCGGCGTCCAAGATCAACAGTGACAAGGGCTTACCGGTGCGCGTCGCCCGCCGACACTCGCGCGCCAGCACTTCGTCGAACCGACGCCGGTTGCCGAGTCCCGTCAGCGCGTCCGTACTGGCCAGTTGCTGCAACTCTGCGTTCAGCGCGGCGGTTGCGCGCTGCGCCGCCCTGCGCCGGGTCAACTCGCGCCGGAATAGCGTGGTCAGCACGACGGTGGTGGCGCACAGGCTTAGAACCACAGCGGCAAGCACGAGCGCCTTCTGCCACCAAGCCGCGTAGATGTCTTCGTCCGTCAGCGCGATGCTCAGCTGCAGCGGCAACTCGCCGACCTGCGCGAATGCGAAGGTGCGCGTACCCTGGCCGATCATGGCCGGGCCTGTGAACACGCCCTGCCGGGTTTGCAGCATGCGCTGGTAGCTATCGGTCGCCGAGACGCTGCGCCCCACCAACTGCTCGTCGAAGGGCTCACGCATGACGATGGTGCCGCCGGGCCCATACAGCGTCACCGTACCGGCGTGATCCGGATCGATGGCCGCAAACAGGTGGCGGAAGTAGTCGAGATAGATCGAGCCGAGCACCACGCCGGCGAAGGAGCCGTCCGGGTTGGATAGGCGGCGGCTGATGATCAGCGCCCACCGGCCGGTGAGCCGCGACACGATCGGTGCGCTGACATGCAGACCGAGGTCCGCATGGGTAGCATGATGCTGGAAGTACTCGCGATCCGCGTAGCTTAGCGGCTCGGGGTTGAGGGACTTCGAGCTGATGATCAGTTTGCCGGTACGGTCGAATACAAGCGTGTGGCCGAAGTTCTCAGCGTTTGCGGCTCGGTCGAACAGGATGAGCTGGCGCGTCTCCGGATCAGCGTTCATGACGGCTGGCAGGCGCCAGCCATCGACGATCGCGCGCAGCGAGAGGTCATACATCGCGACGCTGCGGGCGATGTCGCGGCTGAGCACCTGGACGAGGCTCTGCGCGGCCGCTGTTGCACGACGCTCGGCATCACGGCGCATGTCCCAGAGCATGAAAGCCGAGACGGCACAGAGGCCAACCACACACAGGAGGTTCAGCGCCGCCAGCAGCCATGGCGAACGTGTCGGCCGTAGATACCGCTCGAAATCTGCCCGGCTTACCATGCTCACCGCCTTTCCTGAGGCAGTTTGCTACGGACCGCTGAGAAACAAATGAGTTCAGATCGGTTACGCTATGAAATTCCGAGAGGCTGGTAAATTTCAAGTTTAAGTTACGCAAATACCTTTACCTGCTCGCCTGCGATTCTGAACGCTATGGTTCTGCCGGTCTATCGATTTGGCGAAGACAAGGACACGACCAACCCGGCCGCCGCTGTGAAGGCGGGCCCGTTCGCGACTTCGGTGCTACGCAACGATACCCGCAGGCCCGGAGCGATGCGGAATGCGGCTCGCCGCTATCGTCGCGAGCGCCGAGAGCTTGGTTCGTCTCGGCTTGCGCGACGCGCCAGGCCGGGCGGCCCAGCTTGATCGGCCAGCTCTCAAGAGACCGTTCATGGCCCGCGAGGCTGCGGGGACGTATCGACGGCCCGGATCGTAGAGGAGCAGTCCGACGAATACTGGCATCCAGTCCGTGAGCCCCGGCCGCAGGCCGCCGCTGGCGATAAGCTTCGCCGCTTCCGTGACTTTGGCGTGTCCCACGCCCGGTTGCGCGGCGGGGATCAGCGCGAGCGTGTCGTTGATCGCCTCCGGAAACCTCACCACCTTCAGGAGCGAGAGCATCGGCGCGCCGCAGTCGCTTCCAACGAGGCTGGCTTGCGATCGAACCGCCGGCGAACTGCGCGGTCTGCTCTAATCCGAGTAGACCCCTCGCATGGTTCGGTCTGCGCGAGTAGGCTCGGCGTTGCTGAGACGAGGGCCGTATGCGCGAGATTTACGCCAGCCCGAATGGTGATCGCTGGTACCTCGTCGTTGATGAGGCTTCAGGGCACACCTTCGTTCGACACGCGAGCAACGAGGCGTCGGGCGGAAACGTTGCCGACATCCCTCTCTCCGACTTTCTGGCCGGACGACGCAGCGGTCCCGAGCACCAAGCGTTCTGGGCGCTTCTCCGAGAGGCCGTCGGTGCGGGCTGATGAGCCGACAGAGCCACACTGTGTTCGAACCGAGCGAGGCAGGGTGGCTGAAACAATTCGTACGACAGACAGGTGTCGAGAGAAACTCGACGAAACTGGGCCATGAACGATGCGGTTAGTAGGCTATGAGCCCGCACCCACCCTTCGTTTCTGCCGTCGTGTTGGTTGTCGAAGACGATAACCTGCTGCGCATGCTCGCCACCGACATCTTGGAGGATGAGGGACTGACCGTGTTGCAGGCGGCCACGGCCGATGAGGCATTGCCGATCCTCGAAGGCCGCGACGACATCGGCGTGCTCTTCACCGACATCAACATGCCGGGGGAGATGGATGGGTTGACCTTGGCTGCTCACGTCGCCGAGCGCTGGCCGCATGTTCGACTCGTCGTGACATCAGGCCGGCAGTGGTTCACCAGCGACCAGATGCCTGATGCCGGGCAGTTCGTTCAAAAGCCTTACCGCCCGCGGCAACTGGTGAGCGCGATCGCCCACGCAGACTGAAACGGTGATGCTTTGCCGAAGCATTGTCCCAGACCAATTCTTCACCGATCCATCCGACCACGCCGGCCGCTATCAATGTGCGAGACGGGAAAGAGGGAATTGACCTTCTCACCGTGGTAAGGAGCGGGCTGATCCGGCACAGTGCAGAGTTTGGAGGAAGCGCGCCCGTGAAGACCGTATTTGTGACCGCGACTGCCCTGCTGATGCTCTGCATTGCCCCAGCTCTTGCCATGAGCTGCTGCGGAGGTGCCAAGGGGAAGGGCGCGATGATGTGCGGCAAAGGCGGTATGGCGATGAACCATGCCAAGAAGAGCAAGACGGGTGGCTGCTGCTGCAACGGTACGAGTGGCGGTAACATGAGCAAGCGCACCTAGGCCGCGTCCCGACCCTTGTCTCGCAGGCCGGTTGGCCCTGTCTCGATCGAGCCGGCCGATCCGCCCTTCTGCGAGGCGGCGAGCGGCACGCGATCGACCGTCATCACGCCGGCCTTCGAGAGGAGCGCCAGGGTGGGCTGGCTGGCGATCTACGATATCAGCGTCACCACGTCCCCGATCCGGGCTACCGCACCGCTGAGCTCCTGCACCGAGGCGCCGAGCTCTTCCGCCGCCGCTGCGACGGCGTTGACGTTGCTTGCCGCCTCTTCCCCGGGTGCCGCGACCGTGGTCGACTGCCAAGCCGTTGGGGCATGGGCCTCGGCGCCGCGCGAACAGGCTCTCCACGGCGACGGAAGTGGAGGTTCTTCTCGCGTGCGCAACGGCACCTCGATCTGGCATCGGCCGGCGAACTAGCCATCAGACGGGACGACACAGCCTCCGTTCGGAGGGCGACCGTCACTGAAGGATGGATGCCATGACCAACCGCCTTGCTTCCGTTGCTGCCGCCATCGCCCTGAGTTTCGGTGCGGCTGCCGCTCCTGCCCTTGCCCAGGCCGCGACGTTTAATGCCTGGGGGCACGAATTCACTGTCCCCGGATCACAGGCCGACGAGGTTTTGAGCACGAACCGAGGTGCGTACACCGCCATGCAAAAGGGCAAGATCGCCGATCGTGGCGAAACTGATGCCTATCGCCACTCGGGCAACCATGCGATTGGCCCGGCCGACCACCTTCGCCGCAACTGATTCTGTATCCACCAGCGAAGGATCGCCGACG
>NZ_BPRD01000322.1 GCF_022179745.1 Methylorubrum podarium | reverse complement strand
CGGCGCGGCGCCGACGGTGCGCCGCGCATCGGCGGCCTGCGGCTCGCGGATCTTCGGCCGGACTTGGTCGGGCAGCGGGCGCTGGTGGAGGGCGAGGCCGGCCCGGCCGGGCTGACGGTGGCGTCGGCCCGGAACGTCAGCCGACCGTTCCCGGCGGGGCTCGCCCGCGCCTCGATCGAAGCCTACCTGGCGCCGGGCGGCGGCGGGTTGCGGCTCGGCTCCGGCCTCGCCGTCTCGGGCCGGATCGCGCCCTCGGCGCTCCCCGGATCGGGGCGCCCCGCCGTGATCGAGACCGGCATCGGCCGGGATGGACGGATGACGGTGGAGTCGGTGCGCAGCGACGCCCCGGGCCGGAACGGGCCGAGTCTCAACGGGCAGAATCCCGGCGGGCAGAATCCCGGAAGGCAGAGTCCCGGTGGACAGGGACCCGACACCTTTGGCGGCCGGGGACAGGGCGGGCCGGGACGGCCCGGAGCGGGCGGCGAGGCGCCGTTCTCCCGCCCCGGTGGCGGAGCCGGCGGCGTCGAACCGAATCCGCGCGGCGGGACGGGAGGAAACGCGATGCCCGGCGGCTATCCGATCGACACGCGCCCCGCCCCGGGCAGCGGGTCGAATCCGGGGGGCAGCTTCGGCGGTCCGGGCGGTGCCTTCGGCGCCCCCTCCGGCGGATTGGGCCGACCCGGCGGCGGCGGACCGGGTGGGTTCGGGGGCGGCGCCGGTCCCGGCGGTTTGGGCGGTGGGGGAGGCCCCGGCGGCTTCGGCGGCGGCGGGCGCCGCTAGGTCCGGCCGTGGCCCGCCGTCAGCGGCTGCGCAGGATCAGCCGGTCGCCGCGCACCTCGTAGGAGGGCAGCCGGTCGAGGAAGCTCTGTCCGAGCAGGTTGGTGGTCAGCACGCCCGGGCGGCTCACCATCGCGTTGACGTTGCGCTCGGTGATCGGCCCGACCGTGATCGAGTCGAGCCGGATCGGCGCCGTCAGCGCGGTGCCGTTGGCGGTGGAGACCCGCTGGGTGAAGGCGCTCTCGGGCGGACGGATGCCGAGACGCTCGGCGGTGGTGGCGGTGAGCACGACGCTGCTCGCCCCCGTGTCGAAGACGAAGCGCTCCTCGGCGGCGCCGTTCACCTCCGCCAGAACGGCGAAGTCGCCGTCCGAGCGGCGGGTGATCGTCACCGCGCCGCCGGGGCCGACCACGGCGGTACCCGGGCGCAGCGCCCCGACGACGTTGGCGCCGACCCGCTGCGCGTCGTCGCGATAGGTGTAGCCGATGACGATCGCCGCGCCGATGGCGAGCCAGATCAGGATCGAGCCCACGGTCCTGCCCGGCATGGCGAGCGCCTGCCGCCAGCGGCCGGCCGTGAGGAGCAGCAGCAGCGCGGTCATCGAGACGAGGCCGGCGAGCTGATCGGAATCGAGCCCCATCACCGGGCCGCCATCGTGGTTGGCGATCAGGACGACGAGGCCGATCCCGAGGATGGCGAGGCCGAGCCACATCATCACGCCCGCACCTCCCGCTCCGGATAGGCCCGGCGCAGCCGCTCGGGCAGCACCGCCATGAGCGCCAGCCGCTGCGGCTCGGAGAGCGAGCCCCACAGCCCGATCTCCTCGCGCGTGCGGCCGCAGCCCTCGCACAGGCCCGTCACGCCATCGAGCACGCAGACCTTGGTGCAGGGTGAGGAGGGCTTGTTCGGGGGAGTCGTCATCGTCCGTGCAGATGGGGCGGAGCGGGGCCGTGAATCAAGGGTCCTGCCGGACAGCTACCCCTCCCGCGGGTCGTCGGACGGGCTGCGCTTCAACCATCGGATCGGGTGGACGAGGATGCGTTTTCCCACGTCCCCCTCCCAGCGGGTGCGCAGGCCCTGCGCCTCCACGGCCGCCACGATCTCGGCGGCGATGGCGGCCATGGTCTCGTCGCGCTCGTCGAAGGCGCCGAAGGCGAGGTAAAGCCCCTGGTCGGCGAGGACGCTCTCGACATCCTGCCCGTGGTAGAAGACGAACCCGCGCGACGCGCGCCCGCGCTCCCGGCGCTGGTGGCAGACCTCGGCCGCGTCCGAGATTCCGTCCGAGCGGGTGTAGCCGGCGCAGTGCAGCGCGATGATCCCGCCGGCGTCGAGCGCGTCGAAGGCGATGGCGAGGCGGTCGAAATCCGTCTCCAGCGGCCACGTCGCCTCCTCTTCCCGCTTGCGCGCGAAGGCGCGGGCCACCTCCGCCTCGACCCAGCGGCGGTCGTCGGGATCGATCGCGTCCGGCGTCAGGTACTCGTCGAGGATCGTCTCGAGCGTCGAGGCTTCGGTCTCGAAGCCGCCGCGCGCGAGGATCGCGATCCGCTCGGCGGTGTCGACCCGTTCGATCGTTTCCGCAGGCGAATCGGAGGCCGTCCGGACCGGCGCCTTTGCCGCTCGGCCCCGGAAGAGGCGGCGGAGGATGCTCAGCATGCGGAACCTCTCCTGAGGGGACGTCTATGGTTCGACCGAGCGGGCATCCGCCAGGAGCGCGTCCCAATCGTCGGGCGGATCGCCCTCGTCCAGTCGCCGCGCGAACACCGCATAGGGGTCGGTGCGTGCGCCCGCCTTGCGCAGGGTGGTCTCGTCGTTGACCCAGGCATAGACGATGATGCGGCTCGCGCTGTCGAAACGGAAGAACAGGCGGAAGCGCTGAAGAAACTTGGCGCGGCGCCAGTGCCGATGGGCCGGCCCGAGGGTGTTGCCGAGCGCGTAGACCGGCGCATTCGGATCACGCGGGATCTCGTCGACGACGAGGCTGCGGATCCGCGCGAGGAGCTTCGCTTTCGGATGCGCGCGGTAGCCGTCGGGGTCGGCGGCGGCGAGACGCGCGACCTCCTCGGTGAGGGGGTCGATGCTCTGCCGGAAGGCGTTCGCTCGAAAGAGCTTCCAGCCATTGCGCTCCGCGAAGGGAGGGGCGTCCGTCACAGGGTGACGTCGTCCGGCAGGACCTCGTCATCGGAGACGATCACGCCGTCCGTCAGCGACGCGAGCCGCGCGAGGTCGGACTCGGTGAAGGGGTGCAGCCGCTCGGGATGGGCGGCCATGTCCCGTTCGAGGAAGGCGAGGTAGGCCGCGACCACGGGATCCTGTCCGGTCGCCGCCTCCGGCACCGGCTCGTCGGGATCGAGGGTGACGAGCATCGTTCCCGGTCCGAGGACGTGCGCGCGGATCTTCGCCTTCTGCCGGAACTCCGGGTGGGCTTTGAACAGCGCCTTGTCGAGCCGAAGCGCCTCGGACCGCCCCGTCGTCGTGATCGAGCCCTTGAAACTCGACTGCGGCATCGCTTCGATCCTCTCCGCCAATGATACGTGCGAAGATACGTACCATGAATGTCGAAGACAAGCCGAACGCCGCTCGAAGCAGAGAGCTAAGCCGTCGCCGCCACCAGCGCCAGCAGCACCGCGATCTCGCCGACCTGCTGGCAGGCGCCGACCACGTCGCCGGTCTGGCCGCCGATCTTCCGCTCGGCGACGGCGCTTAGGCCGAAGGCGGCGAGCGGCGCCAGGATCAGCGCCAGGACGAGGCCGAGCAGCGGTAGGCCCAGGAGGGCGGCGACGCCCGCGAGGATCAGGCAGATCAGCCCCGCGATGCCGAGCGTCGCGCGGGTCGGCCGGCCGACGGCGGCGCCCGCGCCGCCGGGACGGGCGGGGTCGAGGATCGCGAGCGGGACCAGCGCGACGGTGCGCGACAGGGCGGCGGCGAAGAGGAGCGCGACGGCGGCGAGCGGGCCGGAGCGGTCGAGCAGGGTCGCGAGCATCGCCGCCCGCAGCGCCAGTCCGAGGAACAGAGCGGTGCCGCCATAGGCGCCGATGCGGCTGTCGCGCATGATTTCCAGGGTCCGCTCGCGGCTATGGCCGCCGCCGAACCCGTCGGCGACGTCGGCCAGACCGTCCTCGTGCATGGCGCCCGTGATCAGCGCGAGGGCGACGAGCGCCAGGGCGGCGGCCACGAACGGACCGAGCCGGATCTCCCAGGCGAGCACCAGAACCAGGGCGGCAGGCCCTGCGATCAGCAGCCCGGCCAGCGGGAGCATCCGCGGCACGGTGCGGAAATCCGGTGCGGCATAGGGCGCCGGCTCGTCGGGCAAGGGCGGGATCGGCAGGCGGGTGAAGAAGCGGAGGCAGGCGGCGAGGTCGTAGACCCATTCCGCCCCGGGAAAGGGCGGGCCGAGATCGCGGCCGCTGCGCTCGATCATTCCGTCCCCCTCCGTCCGGCCGCCTGGACCCGCAGGCCCCCCCGCATCTATAGCGCCGGGAGCCTCCTGCCTGCTACGCGGCGCTGCCTTCTATCCGGTGGCAATCCCCGCGCCGATCGGGCGACCTCCTTTCGCGGGTGTCCCCGCCTCCGACGCGCAAGAGCCCCCTGCATGACCTCCGATCCGACCGCCGCCGCCTCACCCTTCGCCGATATCCGCCGCCTGCTCACGGAGATGCCCGGCCCCGACGGGGACGCGCTCGCCGCGATCCGGGCGCGGGACGCGCAGCTCACCAAGCCGCCGGGGGCGCTCGGCCGACTCGAAGAGTTCGTCGAGTGGCTCGGCGCGTGGCAGGGCAAGGCCAGGCCGACCCTCGACCGGCCGATGGTTTGCGTGTTCGCCGGCAGCCACGGCGTGGTGGCGCGCGGCGTCTCGGCCTTCCCCGCCGCGGTCAACCGGCAGATGTTGGACAACTTCGCCGCCGGGGGGGCGGCGATCAACCAACTCTGCGCCGCCTACGGCCTCGGCTTCCGGGTGTTCGACCTCGCCGTCGATCTCCCGACCGGCGACATCTGCTCGGGGCCGGCGCTGGACGAGAAGGGGTGCGTGGCCACCATGGCCTTCGGCATGGAGGCGGTGGCGGCGGGCACCGATTGCCTCGCGGTGGGCGAGATGGGCATCGGCAACACCACGGTCGCGGCGGCGATCTACGCCGCGCTCTACGGCGGCGAGGCCGAGCACTGGGTCGGGCGCGGCACCGGGCTCGACGCGGCCGGCGTCGCCCGCAAGGCCGAAGCGGTGCGGCTGGCGCTCGACACCCACAGGGATCATCTCGGCGACCCGCTGGCGGTGCTCGCGCGCCTCGGCGGCCGGGAGATCGCGGCCATGGCCGGCGCCATCCTCGCGGCGCGGCTGCAGCGGGTACCGGTGGTGCTCGACGGCTACGTCGCGACCGCCGCCGCGGCCGTTCTGCACGCCGCCGACGCGCACGCCCTCGACCATTGCCTCGCCGGCCACCGCTCGGCCGAAGGCGCCCATGGCGAGGTGCTGGAACGGCTCGGCCTCACCCCCGTGCTGTCGCTCGACATGAGGCTGGGCGAAGCCTCGGGCGCGGCCCTCGCGCTCGGCCTCCTGAAGGGCGCGCTCGCCTGCCACCGCGACATGGCGACGTTCGAGCAGGCGGGGGTCTCGGGCAAGAGCGCGGGCTGAGACGGATGGTCGGACGGCGTGAAGGGATACGCCGATGCCGACGCTCGGCCTCTCTGCATCGGCCGGTTGACAAGGTCGAGACTCGCTTCCTGGCGCCGGCAGCCTACGCCGCAGGCTGCGAGCAGAACGATCGTCCGCGCGCCGTGCGCGTTCGCGATCGGCTCGGCGTAGGGCTGCGGCGCGCTGGCCGCTGGGTCGAAGCGGTCGTCAGGACTCGGTGCGAGCGACCGACCGGCGAGCGTTGGGACGAGATCGGCTGCGAAGGCACTTGAACCGGCGCCGTTCCTGGCAGAAATGCGGGCGCTGGGGCGTGCGGATAAACCTGCGCCTTTAGGGTGCAATTCGGCAGCTGAACAGAAAGATCGAGCATAACACACTCGCCCTTTCAACAATTGCTCGATTTAAGACACGACTCAACGATCGCCGAGCGTCGCCGAAATGGCGCGCTGCGCCTCCACCATCTTTCAGTTGATCCAGCTGAATCCCTGGATCGAATCGCCGCATTGGCTACAGTCCCTGATCGACGCCGCGCGAAAGCGCCCCCAGCGTAAATTTTATGCGCTGAACAACTTTTCCTCCACGCGATACTTGCACCACTCCGAGCGCGTTATCCGCCCAAACGGCGTAAATTTCGTTGGATATCGGATCGCGAACCGGATCGGGATTACCCGATCTGAAGCGAGCTAACGCCTCATCGATCAGCCTAAGCTCGTTGGCATGATTTCGAATCAAATCGTGCAACGACATATCAGCACCTTCCTCTCAGATTCATTTCATAAATTTCTCTCCTGAGTTTCTGCACCTCTTCGGGCGTGATACCCCATCACTCTGCATTGGCGACCTCGGGGCCGGGCGCGGGCAGTGGAGCCCCCCCCGGATCCGGGACCGGCTGCGGGGGTGCGGGCACCTGCGGTGGTTGCGGTGCCGGCTCCGGAACCGGTGGCGCCTCAGGCGCTTGGACCGGCGACGGCACCTGCGCCGTCTCGGAAAAATTCGGCGGCAGGATCGGCCCCGTCACCGGCGGGGCGGCGAACATCGCCGCGCGCTGGGCGTTGGCGGCCTCGAAGCCCGCGCCGAGCTGCGACCGCTGCGCGGCGTTGCGGGCCGCGTTGGCCGCCTCGAACCCGGCATTGATGCTGTTGCTGGCATTCAGCGTCGCCCAGCATTAAATTAGATATGTATAAGGCGATACGAGCGATGGCGATTACCAATGTTTATCTAATAATTCTCCTCCGGAAACACTGTTTTTAGCGTGTCGAGAGCGATAAAATACTTGATCGCCACAAATTACCTTGAGAACCGCAAGAGTATTTTCAAGTTAGACCTTGAATTCTTGCCCATCTTCGGGATTGCGCATGGGCTCCGCTACGCCCCGGCGGTATCGATCAATATCTTCTTCAATAAATGGCAGCAACGGCTGTTTCTGTAAGTGCAAATTCTTTAAATCCTTTACTATCAGTAAGCCCCTTTTCGTTCCATTTACCTGATTCACTGCGAGATCTCCCGCTGTAATTCATGTGTCAGGGACCAACGTTCGGCGTTTTCTAGAAGGATTTTGCGTGCATCGATTTCGAAAGAGGTGCGAGAATCGATGCCGATCCCGACTGCCACGCCTTTTTGCTGCTCTGTATGTATGAATTCTTCGCGCAGGACTCTTACATCATTCTGTTTTGACTCACGTACGAAGATGAGGTCACCGATCGTAAGGCCGTGCATCGCATCAGGTGCGACGCCTTCGCGACGCGCCGCATCATCCATGTAACGCGTTACCTCAGGGTCGGCTTCGGTGAGAATCGGGATTACCTGACCCGAACCGGGGCAGAGCCTCATCGATCAGTCCAATTTCATTCGCATGATCGCGCATGAGATCTTGAAACGACATATAAGCACCGTCCACACGATATTTAATACTGTAATAACTCGAATTATTAGCCATACAATACATCCGTTTGATCACTTCTTTTCTCAGGCTATGGTGCCGGAGGAGGGAACGCTGCACCTTCGGGACCGAATGAAATGCGAGCTTCTGTTGAACGTGCGCAATGCGTACATCGAAACAGGCGCTCGCCTTGCTTCGGATCGGTTGGATCGACAAGATCGCGGACATCGATCGTACCAACGGCACAAAACGGACAAGAGATTCGTATGCCGGGATTTGTCTCCGCAGCCCGCATGACGCCTGCCCAGATCAGGATATGCTGACGAAGTTCATCGGCCATTTCGAAGCGCCTCCAACGCACGGTCAGCGAATGCACGAGCATCCGTGGTCTGTTTGGTGACAGCATCTTGACCAACACCCGCCGCACTCTGCCCCATACCAACCCGATATAGCTCTTGTAAAAGCGTCTTATCCAACTCATCTGATGAAGCGAATGCGCCCGGCCCTGTTACGAAGCCATTTACACCATATGACGTGAGTGTCATCCCTGAAATATTTTGAGTAAGGCCTGATTCATACTGAATGATGCGCTCGCCAATCCTTACTTATACTGGTATATTTTCCTGTTTTGCTTCTAGAATACGCTTGAACTCTGAGGAATTGTAGACGGCACGTGCTTCATCGATAACTCGGCGTTCCGGCAAAGTGAACGAGGCAGCTTCGCTTAGAACCATCTGCGCTCCGAGCAAGCTTGGACTGGCCGCCCCGAGCCCCGGTACCGGTGGCATCGCGGCCGGAGGCGTCAGGCCCGGCACCGGCGGGGCCGGCGGCGCCGGGGTGACCCCTTCGAGGCCCGGCAGCACCGGCGCCGGCGCCATCCCCGGCGGCCCGGCGGAGGGTGGCGGATGGGCCGCCAGCAGGGCGTTCACGTCGATCTCGAAGCGGTCACAACCGAGAGACAGCCGACACCACGGCGCTGCCTACCTTCGTGGATGGTGCTTCACGCCATGCGTTTTTCGACCGGTACCTCCGGCCACGGCCCGAGCGGCGCGATCGTGTAAGGCAGATCCACCAGCGCGCGGTAGGGAAGATGCGCCGCGTCCCAGAGTTCGCGATCCTGCGCGAGTTGCTGCCCCAGCACCAGCCGGCCGTTCCTGTAGAGCAGGGCCGGGATCGCCGCATCGTACAGCAGGAGGTAGGCGTCCGCGTCGGGATAGGCCTTGAGCAGGGCGATGACCCCGCGGACTGTCTCTGTGTTATACTGGCGGCTCAGGGTGGGATCACGTAGGCGGAAATTGAGCGAGCGGGTCGTGACGACTCCGTTGTCGGGCCGCAAACTCCTGCATACGCTGCGTGTCGGGTCATCATCCTCACTGATGCTGACCAGCGTTGCCTCGCTCGCGGCCTTACTAAGGTGCTCGAAATCCGGCAGCGCGGCCAGACCGATCTCCGCTCGCGCCAGCGCGTCGCGCAAGTCGTGGCGCGAGGCCGCGGTGGCGAGATGGAACCATTGCTCGATGGCCATGTCGTGTCCTCGTCAAGGAAAGGCGCGGCGCAGCCCCGCCTCGGTCAGGGTGAGCACCTCCTTCAAACGCGTCACAGGGTCGGCCCGCAAAGCTGCGCGGACCGAGGCATCCGTCTGGGTGGTGCCGCGCAGATCAACCACCACGCGGTCGGTCTGCCGATCGTCAACTTTTTTGAAGATGCCACTACGGATGCTTCGGGCTTCGTCAACCACCGGCGTGTAGGTGTCGAAGACGCGACCGTTGATTAGAAGATCAGGGTTTTTGTCGGGATCAAGCGCAAGTTCCAACATCCGCTCGCGTGTGAAAGCCGGCGCCGGACCGACGGTTGGGTTCTGGACGACCGCGTAGCCCTGCGCCGCCAAACGGTCGGCGACTTGGTTCTCCGAGTCGACCTGCAATTTTTCAGATTGCGCGGCGCCCGGCACGTTGTTCGAGCGCGGACCGGTCGGCACGCCATTTAGGGCCCCCGTCGGCATCGTCAGCCCCGGATCGGCCCGGCTCTCCAGTGGTGTGGGTCCGACAAGGCCCGGATCGGCCGCCCCGAACCCCGGCAGCGGCGGCAGCGCCTCCGGAGGCGTCAGGCCCGGCACCGGCGGGGCCGGCGGCGCGGCGGTG
>NZ_BPRD01000321.1 GCF_022179745.1 Methylorubrum podarium | reverse complement strand
GCCGACGCAGATCTCGGCAACGACGGGGGCAGACCACTTCATGGCGTGTCTCCTGAGTGACGTTTTGAATACGAAGGTCGGTCTCATGACCGTCCCACCTCGAACTGAGGCGGTGGCCGTTCGTTCGCCGGGCCCCTCGTGTTCGACGCCCTTGATATAGACAATCCGTTGGGCGCAATTCAAGCGGACCCTACACTTATATTTCTCATAGGGAGTGCTGGGGAGAGTCCGAAACGGGCCTCGGACGCGGCATTTCCGTGCAGGTCTTGCGGAAAAATGCTGCGATATCAGCGATATGGTGCAGGATCGGCGGATCCGCAAGCCGAACGGCCGGAGCGTTTGGCACGACGGATTGCCATTTGCCCCTTTGATTTTTGTAAGAAGACTGCTGCTCCCCCGTCATTTCGAGGCGCCGGTGGCGAACCCGGAATGACGGTGTTTGGACTCGGTCGGAGTTCGTCACGGCGTCAGCCGGCCTTCTAGCTCCTTCCGACCGGGCCGTCCTCTCTTGTGATGCGGAGGGCGATGCGGCAAAGCGGGGCCCTCGCGCGCACAAGACCCTTAAGAGCCCCGACATGCACGACATCCGCGCCATCCGCGAGAATCCGGAGGCCTTCGACCGCGATCTGGAGCACCGCGGCCTGTCGCCCCTGAGCGCCGAGCTGATCGCCCTCGACGATGCGCGGAAGGCGGCGGTCTCGGCGGCGCAGTCGGCCCAGGAGCGGCGCAACGCGCTGTCCAAGGAGATCGGCGCGGCCAAGAAGGCGAAGGACGAGGCCCGCGCCGCCGAACTGATGGCCGAGGTCGCCCGCCTCAAGGACGAGGCGCCGGGGCTGGAAGCCGCGCAAGGGGAGGCGGAAAAGGTCCTCGACGCGCGCCTCGCCGCGATCCCGAACCGGCCGAAGGAGGACGTGCCCCTCGGCGCCGACGAGCACGGCAATGTCGAGTATCGCCGCTTCGATTCCTCCCGCGAGCGCCTCGCCCAGGGCCGCCAGCATTTCGAGCTCGGCGAGGCCACCGGCCTGATGGATTTCGAGGCGGCCGCGAAACTCTCCGGCTCGCGCTTCGTGGTGCTCAAGGGGCACCTCGCCCGGCTGGAGCGGGCGCTCGGTCAGTTCATGCTCGACCTGCACACGGGCGAGCATGGCTACACCGAGGTGGTTCCGCCGGTCCTCGTGCGCGACGAGGCGATGTTCGGCACGGCGCAACTGCCGAAGTTCCGCGACGACCAGTTCGCGGCGGGCGACGGCTTCTGGCTGATCCCCACGGCCGAAGTCCCCCTCACCAACCTCGTGCGCGAAAATATCCTGGCCGAGGACGAGCTGCCCCTGCGCTTCACCGCGCTCACCCCCTGCTTCCGCGCCGAGGCCGGGGCGGCGGGGCGCGACACCCGCGGCATGCTGCGCCAGCACCAGTTCAACAAGGTCGAGCTGGTCTCGATCACCGCCCCGGAGAAGTCGGACGAGGAGCACGAGCGGATGCTCGCCTGCGCCGAGGCCGTGCTCAAGAAGCTCGACCTGTCCTATCGCGTCATGACGCTCTGCACCGGCGACATGGGCTTCGCGAGCCGGAAGACCTACGACATCGAGGTCTGGGTGCCCGGCCAGCAGACCTATCGCGAGATCTCGTCCTGCTCGGTCTGCGGCGACTTTCAGGCGCGGCGGATGAACGCGCGCTACCGGGCGAAGGAGGGCAGGGGGGTCGGCTTCGTCCACACCCTGAACGGCTCCGGCGTCGCGGTCGGCCGCGCCGGGCTCCTGCCCGCCGACGACCTGACGCTTGCCACCGCGCTCAAGACGCCGCTCGTCGGCCTCACCGACGACGACCTGACCCGCATCGCCGCCCGCCGCCCCTTCTCCGAGACCCTGGAGGACGCGCTGACCCGCCACGCGGAGGCCGGCGACGCCGCCGCGATCCGCGGCCACGCGGCCCTGCAGCTCTGGATCCGGTTGGCCGCGGAGAACGGCCCGTTCGGCTTCTACGCCGCCCTGCTCGGAGCCCATGGCGGGCGCAGCCGGCTGGTGGCGCGGCTCGGCGGCGAGGCGGGCGACGCCATCGACGTGTTCCTCGCCCAGGCCGCGGAGGCCGAGACCGGGGGCGACGCCCCCTGCCTCGACGCGTTCCTGGCCGATTACGTCGTGCGGCCCGGCCGCGGGAAGAGCGGCCTCTCGGTCAAGCGCGACCTGGAGGCCGGCCGCGACGAGGTGCGGGTGATGACGGTCCACGGCGCCAAGGGCCTGGAGGCGCCGGTCGTCGTCGTCATCGACGGCTGCGAGCCGCTCGGCCGCAACGACCCGCCGCTGCTCGGCCTCGACCCCGCCGCCGACGGCCCGCTGCCGCCGGTCTGGACCGGGGGGCGGACGCAGGATTGCGCGGCGACGCTCAGGGCCCGCTCCGCCCTCCAGGCGCGGGCGCGGGAGGAGCACAACCGCCTGCTCTACGTCGCCATGACCCGGGCGGCCGACCACCTCGTCATCGCCCCCTATCGTGGGGCGACGCGGGAGACGCCGGCCTCGTGGTGCGAGATGGTCCGCATCGGCCTGGAGCGGGGGCTGGGGCCCGGCGAGGCGGTCGAGACCGAGCACGGGCCGGTCACGATCTGGCGCGACGGCTCGGCCGCCGCGCTCGCCGCCGCGGCGGAGACCACGGCTCCGCCCGAGCCCGAATCGGTGCCGGATTGGCTGTTCTCGAACGCCGCGCCGGAGGCCGAGGCCGCCCCGCCCCTGAGCCCCTCTGGTGCGCTCGGCGCGGCCGATGGCCAGCGCCAGCCCCGGCGCCGCCTGGGCGACGCCGAGGCCCGCCGCCGCGGCGCCCTGATCCACTTGCTCCTCGAACACCTGCCGCGGATCGAGCCGGCCCGACGGGCGGAAGCCGCCGAGCGCTTCACCCGCGCCCGCGCGCCGGCCCTGGAGGAGGGCAAGCGCAAGGAGCTCGTGCGCGCGGTGCTCCGCTTGATCGAGACGCCGGATCTCGCGCCGCTGTTCTCGACGCAGGCGCGGGCCGAGGTGGCCTTGTCGGGGCGGATCGTCGTCGATGGCATCGCGCGCGACGTCACCGGCCGGATCGACCGCCTCGTCGTGGAGGACGGCCGGGTGATCCTGTGCGACTTCAAGACCGGCCGCCCGCCCGCGGACGACGCGCCGCTTCCGGAGCGTGAGGCGGCGCAGGTCGCGCTCTACGCCCGGCTCGCCGCCGCGATCTGGCCCGAGCACCGGATCACGGCCCTACTGGTCTGGACTTCGGGGCCCGTGGTGCGGCGGGTGGAGGAATCGCGCTGACGCCCGGTCATCGCGAGCGGATGCGAAGCGATCCAGCGGCGCGACCGTTTCGGAGAGGTCGCGCCCTGGATTGCTTCGGCTTCGCCTCGCAAGGACGTCTGGTGATACTCAGCTGCTCTTCTTCGGCGTCAGCTTGACGATCTGGCCGTCATCCTCCGTCACCGCGTAGACGGCGCCGTCCGGACCGACCCGCACGTCGCGGACGCGGTGCTCCAGCGGAATGCGCTCCTCGGTGACGACCTTGTCGCCGTCGAGCTTCAGCAGGACGAGGCCGGTGCTGACGAGGCCGCCGATGAGGAACTGGTTCTTCCAGGCCGGAAACAGGTCCTTGTCGTAGAGCGCCATGCCCGTAGGGCCGATCACCGGATCCCAGTAATAGACCGGCTGCACCGTGCCGCCGGCCTGGGTCTGGCCGTCGCCGATCTTCTCGCCGGAATACTCGATGCCGTAGGTGACGACGGGCCAGCCGTAGTTGAGGCCGGGCCGCGGCCGGTTCAGCTCGTCGCCGCCGCGGGGGCCGTGCTCCACGGTCCAGAGCCGGCCCTGGTTGTCCAGGGCGGCGGCCTGGACGTTGCGGTGGCCGTAGGACCAGATCTCGGGCTTGGCCTTCTCGCCGCCGGTGAAGGGGTTGTCCTTCGGCGCGTTGCCGTCGGTGTCGATGCGGAAGACCTTGCCGAGGCCGCTGGTCAGGTCCTGCGCCTGCCCGCGGGTCTGCTTGTCGGAGCGCTCGCCCACCGTCACGAACAGCTTGCCGTCCGGCGCGAAGACGAGGCGCGAGCCGAAATGCTTGTCGCCGTCATAGGTCGGCATCTGGCGGAAGATGATCTTGAACTCGTCGAGCCGCGCCTTGCCGTCGCTCTCGACCAGCTTGGCCTTGGCCACCGTCGTGCCGTTGCCCTTGTCCCGCGGCTCGCTGTAGCTGAAATAGATCGTGCGGTCGGCGGCGAAGCTCGGGCTCAGCGCGATGTCGAGCAGGCCGCCCTGCCCCTTCGGATCGACCTTCGGAACCCCTGCCACCGGCTGCCCCACCGTGCCGTCCTTGGCCACGATGCGGATCTTGCCGGCCTTCTCGGTCACGATCATGCGCCCGTCGGGCAGGAACTCCATCGCCCAGGGGCTGTCCAGGCCCTTCGCCACGACCGCGGTCTCGATCTCCGCCTTCTGCGCGGGCTCGGGCGCCCGGGTCTGGTTGGGCAGGAGCGGCTTGTAATCGGTGTTCGGCGGCTCCTTCTCGGCAATCGACGTTCCGGCGCTCGGCGCGGCCGGCGCCTGGAACGACTCGCCCTGGATGCGCGGGGCGCGCGTGTCCTCGCCGCCCTGGCCGGACGGCGCTTGCGCGAAGGCGGAGGCATCGAGGCCGAGGGCCGCGACGGTGGCGAGCAGAAGGGAAAGGGTGCGCGTCACGTCGATTGATCCTTGTGCGGGTCGCCGATCCTGCCCGCCAAATGGGGCGCGGGCGGCCCACGGCGAGGGTCGCGGCGCCGCAGGCGCCCG
>NZ_BPRD01000320.1 GCF_022179745.1 Methylorubrum podarium | reverse complement strand
CGTCGTGCCCGACGCCCGAGGCAACGCGAGCAAGGTGATCCAGGGCGCCGAAGCCTACCGTTCCCAGGCGACCGCAGAGGCGACCGGTCAGGCGTCCCGCTTCCGTCAGGTCTACGATTCGTACAAGGCCGCGCCCGAGGTGATCCGCGAGCGGATCTTCCTGGAAACGATGGAGAAAGTGCTCGGCTCCGTGAACAAGGTCATCATCGATCAGAACGGTGGCGTGGCCGGCGGCGCCAGCGCCGCGGGCGTGCTGCCCGTGCTGCCGCTGCTCGACAGCGGCCGGCCGCAGGCGAACGGAGCGACCAGCCGATGAACAATCCAGCGATTCGGACCGGCCTGATCCTCATCGCCGCCGCCGTGGCGCTCGGGCTCTACGCCTCGGTCTTCACCGTCGGGCAGATGCAGCAGGCCCTCGTGCTCCAGCTCGGCCGCGTGCGCGACGTGCTGAACCCGGTCGGCCAGAACAAGCCCGGCCTCTACTTCAAGGTGCCGTTCACCGACAGCGTCGTGCTGTTCGACAAACGGGTGCTCGATCTCGACCTGCCGGTGCAGACCCTGCTGACCGCCGACCGGCAGAACCTCGAAGTGGACGCGTTCGCCCGCTACCGCATCGTCGATCCGCTGAAGTTCTACCAGTCGGTCGGAACGATCGCCCTGGCGAACCAGCGTCTGGCGAGCTTCACCAACTCGGCGCTCCGCAACGTGCTGGCCCGGACCAGCCGTGACGCCATCGTGCGGACCGAGCGTTCCGAGCTGATGAACACGATCCAGGAGGACGTGAACCGGCAGGCCAAAGGTCTCGGCATCGAGATCGTCGACCTGCGCATGACCCGCGTCGATCTCCCCGCGAAGAACAGTCAGGCGGTCTACGACCGCATGACCTCCGAGCGGAAGAAGGAGGCGACCGACATCCGCGCCAACGGCGATCAGGCGGCGACGCTGATCCGCGCCAAGGCCGACCGCGACGTCGTCGTGATCCTGGCCGAGGCCAACCAGCAGCAGGAAGAGCTGCGCGGCCAGGGCGACGCGGACAAGAACCGCATCCTTGCCGAGGCCTTCGGGCAGGACGCGGACTTCTTCGCGTTCTACCGCTCGATGCAGGCCTACGAGCAGGCGCTCAAGGGCCAGGACACGCGGCTCGTCGTGAGCCCCAGCTCGGACTTCTTCCGCTACTTCAACGACCCGCAGGGCCGCCGCCCGCAGGGTGCCCGCAACGGCGCCGCCCAGCCGACGGCGTCGGGCGCCGGCGCCGCCGGCGATGCGACCACCGGCGCGGTGCGCTGAGCGGCCTGCGACCGATAGGACCGATCCGGCCGGCGCTCTTGATCGAGGGTGCCGGCCGCCGAATTTATAAGCCGGCCTGAACCAGGCACTCTCGGAGCTTGAGGAAACGTCCATGAGACCTGCCGCGAACGCCGTCCGGGGCCGAACGCCGTCTCTCGCCCGGCGCGCCTCGTCGGCGCTCGCCGCCGCGGTGCTGGGCGTCACCGTCACGGTCACCGCCCTGCCGCTCCCCGCTTTCGCCCGCGGACCGGAATCGCTCGCCGACCTCGCCGAGAAGGTCACGGATGCCGTGGTGAACATCTCGGCCTCGACGACGGTCGAGGCGAACAACCGGGGCGGCCGCAGCCTGCCGCAGCTGCCTCAGGGGACGCCGTTCGAGGATCTCTTCGAGGAGTTCTTCAAGCGCCGCGGCCAGGGCGCGCCGAAGGGCGACGAGGACAGCCCGCGCGGGCAGACGCGCAAGTCGAACTCGCTCGGCTCGGGCTTCATCATCGATGCCTCGGGCATCGTGGTGACGAACAATCACGTCATCGGCGACGCCAACGACATCCAGGTCATCCTGCACGACGGCACCAAGCTGAAGGCGGAGATCATCGGCAAGGACCCGAAGATCGACCTCGCCCTGCTCCGGGTGAAGCCCACGGCCGAGCGCCCGCTCAAGGCCGTGCCCTTCGGCGATTCCGACAAGATGCGCCCCGGCGACTGGGTGATGGCGATCGGCAACCCGTTCGGCCTCGGCGGCTCGGTCTCCGCCGGCATCGTCTCGGCGAGGGGCCGCAACATCGAGTCCGGCCCCTACGACAACTACATTCAGACCGATGCGGCCATCAACAAGGGCAATTCGGGCGGTCCGCTGTTCAACATGGACGGCGAGGTGATCGGCATCAACACCGCCATCCTCTCGCCCTCCGGCGGCTCGGTCGGCATCGGCTTCGCGGTGCCCTCGGGCACGGCGAGCCAGGTCGTCGATCAGCTCCGGCAGTTCGGCGAGGTGCGCCGCGGCTGGCTCGGGGTGCGCATCCAGAACGTCGACGAGGCCACCGCCGAGGCGCTCGGCCTGAAGGGCGGCGCCAAGGGCGCGCTGGTCGCCGGCGTCGACGAGAAGGGTCCGGCCAAGACCGCGGGCCTCGAAGTCGGCGACGTCATCGTCAAGTTCAACGGCGTGCCGGTGAAATCCTCCAGCGAGCTTCCGCGCATCGTCGCCGCGACCCCGGTCGGAAAGACCGTGGACGTCCAGATCGTTCGCAAGGGCGAGGAGCAGACGAAGTCGGTCCTGCTCGGCCGCCTCGAGGACGGCGAGAAGACCCAGGTCGCCAACGTCAAGCAGCCCGAGGCGGAGCCGGTCAACCGCCAGATCCTCGGCCTCAACCTCTCCGGCCTGAGTGACGAGGCGCGCCGCCGCTACAACATCAAGGAGAGCGTCAAGAACGGCGTGGTCGTCACCAAGGTCGATCCCAACTCGACCGCCGCCGACAAGCGCATCCAGCCGGGCGAGGTCATCGTCGAGGTCGGCCAGGAGGCGGTGTCGAACCCGGCCGACGTGACGAAGCGGATCGAGGCCCTCAAGAAGGAAGGCCGCAAGTCGGTGCTGCTGCTGGTCGCCAGCGCCAGCGGCGACGTGCGCTTCGTCGCCATCGGGCTGGAGTGAGCCGCCGCTCCGGGAGGGGCGCGCGTCGCGCCCTTCCGCTCTGATCTACTTCGCGAACTCCGCCGCCGCGAACCCCTGCAGGTAGAGCAGCGCCGTCAGGTCGCCGTGCTCGATCCGCACGCGGGCGGCCTCGGCCACCTTCGGCTTCGCCCGGAAGGCGACGCCGAGGCCCGCCTCTCCGAGCATCGCCAGGTCGTTGGCGCCGTCGCCGACGGCGATCGTGTCCGCGGGGTTCAGGCCCAGCCGGTCGCGCAGTTCGATGAGGCTCGCCCGCTTGGCCTCCGCCCCGACGATGGGTTCGATCACCCGCCCGGTCAGGTGACCGTCCGCCACGTCGAGTCGGTTGGCGCGGGTCTCGTCGAAGCCGAGACTTGCGCCGATGGGGCCGGTGAACAGGGTGAAGCCGCCCGACACGAGGCAGGTGAAGGCGCCGTGCGCCCGCATCGTCGCGACGAGGGTGCCGCCGCCCGGCGTCAGGCGGATCGCATCGCGGATCAGGCCTTCGATCACGCCGACGGACAGGCCCTTCAGGAGGTCCACCCGCTCCCGCAGGGCCGGCTCGAACGCGATCTCGCCGCGCATGGCCCGCTCGGTGATCGCCGCGACCCGCTCTTTGATGCCGACGACGTCGGCGAGTTCGTCGATGCATTCCTGCTCGATCATGGTCGAGTCCATGTCGGCGAGGAACAGCCGCTTGCGGCGATGCTGATCGTGGGGGAGCACGGCGACGTCGACCGGCTCGGACCTGACCGCCGCCCGCAGGGCTTCGGTCAGAGCCGGCGCCTCGTCGGGCGAGCCCGGAACCAGGAGTTCGGCCGCCACCTCGCCGTGGAGGATCCGCGGCTGATGCTCCGTCCGCAGCACCCGGCGCGCCTCGGCCAGCACCGCGTCGGTGATGGCGGGCCGGGCCGGGTTTGCTATCAGCGTCGCGACGAGGGTCATGGAGGGATGCCGTGCAGGGTTCGGACGGGCAGGAGACGGGGCGCCCGGCCGCCATCCTCATTGCAGGGCCCACCGCCTCCGGCAAGTCGGCGCTGGGCCTGCGGATCGCCTGCGCCGTCGGCGGCACGGTGATCAACACGGATTCGATGCAGGTCTATGCCGACCTGCGCGTGCTCTCGGCCCGGCCGACCCCGGAGGAAGAGGCTCTCGCCCCCCACCGCCTCTACGGCAGCGTGGACGGCGCGGTGAACTTCTCCGTCGGCCACTTCCAACGGGACGCCGCGGCGATCCTCTCGGAGCTTGGAGTGGGAAGCCTGCCGATCTTCGTCGGCGGAACCGGCCTGTACTTCCGCTCCCTCGACGAGGGCATCTCGGACCTGCCCAGAGTGCCGGACGAGGTCCGGGCAAGGGTCCGGGCGGAGGCCGAGGGCCAGCCGACCGAGGCGCTCCACGCGGTGCTCGCGCTGCGAGACCCCGCGAGCGCGCAGCGCCTGCGCCCCTCCGACCGGATGCGGGTGATGCGGGCTCTCGAGGTCTTCGAGGCGACCGGCCGCTCCATCGGCTCGTTCCACGAATCCCGCGAACCCGGTCCGCTCGCGGGAAAACCGCTTCTGAAGATCTTCCTCGCCGCCGAGCGCGAGACCCTGCGGCGCCGGATCGACGCGCGCTTCGTCACGATGATGGATCAGGGCGCACTGGACGAAGTCGCCGCGCTGCGGGAGCGGCGCCTCGATCCCCTGCTGCCGGTCATGCGCGCCCACGGCGTGCCGGGGCTGATCGCCCATCTCGACGGGGCGATCTCCCGCGACGAGGCCGTGCGGCGCGGCCAGGGCGACACCCGCCGCTACGCCAAGCGCCAGTTCACGTGGTTCCGCCACCAGATGGGCGAGGACTGGCACTGGACCACGCCGGAGGCGGCGTGGTCCCTGGCGGAAGCTCGGCTCAGCGCTCCAGCCGGGCGATGAGGGACGAGGTGTCCCAGCGCTTGCCGCCCATGGCCTCGACCTCGGCGTAGAACTGATCGACCAGGGCCGTCACCGGCAGGCGGGCGCCGTTTCGGCGGGACTCGGCCAGCAGGATGCCGAGATCCTTGCGCATCCACTCGACGGCGAAGCCGAAGTCGAACTTGTCCGCGTTCATGGTGCGGCCGCGATTCTCCATCTGCCAGGAGCCGGCCGCGCCCTTCGAGATCACGTCGAGCACGGAGTCCACGTCGAGACCGGCGCGCTTGGCGAAGTGGATCGCCTCCGACAATCCCTGCACCAGACCGGCGATGGCGATCTGGTTGACCATCTTGGTGAGCTGGCCGGAGCCGGAGGGCCCGAGCAGGCGGCAGGACTTGGCGTAGGCCATGATGACGGGCTCGACCTCGGCGTAGGTCGTCTCCTCGCCGCCGCACATTACCGTGAGCGTACCGTTCTCCGCGCCCGCCTGACCGCCGGAGACCGGCGCGTCGATGAAGCGGAGTCCGGCCGCGTCGGCGGCGGCGGACAATTCGCGGGCGACCTCGGCCGAGGCGGTGGTGTGATCGACGAAGACCGCGCCCTTCTCCATGCCGGCGAAGGCGCCGGCCTCGCCGAGCACGACCGAGCGCAGGTCGTCGTCGTTGCCGACGCAGGCGAAGACGATGGTGCATCCGGCCGCCGCCTCGCGGGGGGTCGCGGCGGCGCGGCCGCCGTTGGCGGCGACCCAGCTCTCGGCCTTGGCGCCGGTGCGGTTGAAGACGGTGACGTCGTGGCCCTTCTTCGCGAGGTGCCCCGCCATCGGCGAGCCCATCACGCCGAGGCCCAGGAACGCGACTTTCGCCATGGGATTGGTGTCTCCGGTATCGGATCGTCCGACCCCGTGCTCTAGCCCCGCGCGCGCGACATTCAAAATGCCGGGGTCACCGAGACTGGGGACGGCCGTTGCCGCTGGGGGTCCGCTCGGCTAGGGTCCCGCCCGCCGATGCAGGACCGCGCCCGAAATCCCTATTCCGGTCTTGCCGACCACGCCTTCTGGGATCGCTCCGTCGGCTCGCTGCCCCTGTTCGCCCTCGATCCGATGGCCGGGCCGCCGGTGCCGGAGAGTTTTCGGCTCACGCGGCAGACCCGGATCGCCACCGCGGGCAGCTGCTTCGCCCAGCACATCGCCGACCGGCTGCAGGCGAGCGGCTACCATTATCTCGTCACGGAAGACGCGCCGGCCGGCGTGACCGCCGATGCGGCGCGCGCCCGCGGCTACCGTCTGTTCTCGGCGCGCTACGGAAACGTCTACACCGCCCGCCAGCTGCTCCAGCTCATCGAGCGGGCCTACGGCCGCTTCACGCCCGCCGATACCGTGTGGGAACGGCCGGACGGCCGCTTCGCCGACCCGTTCCGGCCGCGCATCGAGCCCGCGGGCTTCGACAGCCCCGAGGCCGTCGAGGCGGAGCGGCAGGAGCACTTTGGCCAGGTACGGCGGCTGTTCGAAGACCTCGATGTCTTCGTCTTCACCCTCGGCCTCACCGAGGGCTGGCAGGCTTCGGCCGACGGCGCGGCGTTTCCACTCTGTCCGGGCGTTGCCGCCGGCACCTTCGACCCGGCGGCCTACACCTTCCGGAACCAGCCGGTCGAGGAGGTGATCGCGGACCTCGCCGCCTTCGCCGACGCCCTGAAGGCGGTGAACCCGCAGGCGCGCCTGATCCTGACGGTCTCGCCGGTGCCGCTGGTGGCGACCTACGAGGGACGCCACGTGCTGCAATCGACCGTGCACAGCAAGGCGGTGCTGCGGGTCGCCGCCCAGCGACTCGCCGATACTCGCGACGACACGCTCTACTTCCCCTCCTACGAGATCATCACCTCGCCCGAGGGCGCCTACCGCTATCTCGAGAGCGATCTCAGGTCCGTCAGCAAGGACGGTGTCGATCATGTCATGCGGGTCTTCTTCCGCCATCTCACCGAGGGCGGGGACCAAGACGCCCTCCCCGCCTCCAGCCGCAGCCTGCACGAGGCGCGACGCGAGTTCGCGCGCCAGGCGGCGGTTGTCTGCGACGAGGAATTGCTGGCGGCGGGAGGCACGCGGCCGTGGCTAGGCGAATCGTCGTCGTCGGCAACAACTGCCAGGTCGCCGTCCTTTCAGGGTGCCTGGGGTTCCTTGCGCCGGATGCTCGGATCGCGTCGGTAGAGCCGGCGACCTTCGCGCAGTTCGAGTCGGACCCGCAGCGGCTGCTCGAAGCGGTGGCCGAGGCCGAGCTGACGGTGTGCTTCCCCTTCGAGGCCGGCGCGCTCGGCGACCTGACGCCTCTGCGGATCGCCGAAGCGGCCCGGCTCTACGTGCCGGTCCCGACGATCGTGTTCCCGGCCTTCCACCCGGACATCGTCTACATCGCCCACAAGGGCGGTCTGTTCGGCTCGCCGATGGGCGATTATCACTCGGCGCTGATCGTCTACGGATTCACCCGCGGCTACTCCGTCGAGGAAATCGTCTCGCTGTTCCGGGCCGAGGTCTTCTCCCGCATCGGCTACCTCGACGGCTGGTTCACGAACCGCGACTCGCTCCTGGCGATGAGCCGCGCGCACGGCAGCAACCTCGACCGGCTGTTCGCCGGCTGGATGCGCCGCGGCTGCTTCATGCACACGATCAACCACCCGAAACTGTTCGTGCTCGCCGATCTCGCCCGCGATGCGCTCGCGCGGGCCGAGATTCCGGCCCGGACGGCGGCCTGCGAGGATTACCTGCCCGATCCGCTGAGCGGCAGCGTCTGGCCGGTCTATCCGGAGATCGCGGCGCGGCTGGGCGTTCCCGGCAGCACCACCTTCAAGCCGCCGCTCGGCGGCCTGAACTTCCTGGTGGATGCCGGCCGCTGCATCGAGCTGCGGACGATGGTGGAAGGCTCGCTGGCGATCTACGCGCATACGCCGAAGATCGCCGCGCACTGCGACCGCGTTCAGAGCTGGCTGGCGAGCGCAGAGATTCGCGACACCTTGGTCCCGGTCGCGGGTTGATACGGTTCCTGAGGAATCGAAACGGGTTTTGCCCGATCCCGTCATTCCGGGGCGCCGGAGGCGAACCCGGAATCCACGACTGGCCTCGACACCCTGTTTTCGCCGCGCGTCACGGGTAGATCCCGGGTTCCGCTGCGCGGCCCCGGGATGACGGCGGTTGGGGTTAAACAGAACCAAGCAACCGGAAACGGGTTGAGGCCGATCAGCCGCCGGTCACGCTCATGTGCCGCGGCACGGCCGCCGGGCGGGCGCGCTCGATGACGAAGTCGTGGCCCTTGGGCTTGCGGGAGATCGCTTCCACCACGGCCTGCGTCACCAGCGCGTCGTCGGGCGAGGCGCGCAGCGCCGCGCGCAGGTCCGCCGCATCCTCCTGGCCGAGGCACATGTAGAGCTTGCCGGTGCAGGTGAGGCGCACCCGGTTGCAGCTCTCGCAGAAATTATGCGTTAGCGGCGTGATGAAGCCGAGCCGTCCGCCGGTCTCCTCGATCCGCACGTAGCGGGCCGGGCCGCCGGTGCGGTCGGGCAGCGGCGTCAGGGTGTAGCGGCTCTCCAGACGCTCGCGGGCGACCGAGAGCGGCAGGAACTGGTCGGTGCGGTCGCCCTCGATCTCGCCGAGCGGCATCACCTCGATCAGCGTCATGTCCATGCCGAGCCCGTGGGCCCAGGCGATCATATCGGCGATCTCGTCCTCGTTGACGCCCTTGAGCGCCACGGCGTTGATCTTGACCTTGATGCCGGCCGCCCGGGCCGCCTCGATGCCGGCGAGCACAACGGACAGGTCGCCGCGCCGGGTGATCTCCCGGAATTTCCGCGGGTCGAGGGTATCGAGCGAGACGTTGATCCGGCGCACGCCGAGATCGGCCAGCTCCGGCGCGAATCGCGCGAGCTGCGAGCCGTTCGTCGTCAGCGTGAGTTCGTCGAGCGCCCCGCTCGTCAGATGGCGGGAGAGCCGGCGGAACAGGTGCATGATGTCGCGGCGCACCAGCGGCTCGCCGCCGGTGATCCGCAGCTTGCGCACGCCGCGGTCGATGAAGACGCCGCAGAGCCTGTCGAGCTCTTCGAGGGTCAGCAGATCGCGCTTGGGCAGGAACTGCATGTCCTCCGCCATGCAATAGGCACAGCGGAAATCGCAGCGATCCGTCACCGAGATGCGCAGGTAGGTAATGGCCCGCTGGAACGGGTCGATCAGCGGCGCAGGGCGCACTGGCGCAGGCGCGATTTCGGCGGGACCCCACATGCGCGCCTCTGAACTCGACTCGTTTCCGGCGTTGGCGGTTTTGTCGGCTGACAGATCCAACATCGCCATCCATATGAGGGCGGTGGCATTTTCCGGCAAGCGCGCGCGTGCAACGCCGGCATGAGAGCGTGGAACGGATCGTCGATGAGTGAGCGTTGGCCCACCGAAATCCGCCTGTCGGGCGACAAGCGCATCCTGACCGTCGCCTTCGACGGAGGCGGCCGCTTCGAACTGCCCGCCGAGTACCTGCGCGTGTCGAGCCCGTCCGCGGAGGTTCAAGGCCATTCTCCGGCGGAGCGCAAGGTGCTGGGCGGCAAGCGCGAGGTCGCGATCCTCTCGGTCGAGCCGGTCGGCAACTATGCCGTGAAGCTGTTCTTCGACGACATGCACGACACCGGCATCTACGGCTGGGACTACCTGTTCGACCTCGGCCGCGAGTACCGGAACCGCTGGTCGACCTATCTGCGCGAATTGGAGGAGCGTGGCCTCTCCCGCGACCGCGTGGCCAGCGCGCCGGCGAAGGCGAGCCACGGCGAGGGCGGCTGCGGCAGCGGAAGCTGCGGCTGCCACTGAGGATTTGAGGTCATTGCGGGCCGCCGGGGCGACCCGCGGATCGTCTCAGCTCGGCTGCTCCTCGACCTCGTCGAGGTCTTCGTCGGGGATCGCGTCCGGACGCGGCGGCGGATCCCCCGCGGGCGGCTGCGGCGTGGGAGGCGGATCGCCGGCCGGCTTCGGCTCGGTCTCGGATCGCGGCCGTTCGTTCTGTGCCGTCACATCGGTCTCCCTGGATGGATCGCCGGCCGCCGCATCGTGGGGGTGCCGGGACGTATAAAAATCGGGATCAGGTCTCCGCCGGTCATCAAGGCGGCGTGCAGTCCGGTCAGGCCGCGCCCGAGGTGCTCCACTCCTTCTTCACCTCCTCCGCGCTGCGGTCGAGGCGGACCTGGTCGCCCTCGACGGCGCTGACGAAGTCGAGCGGGATGTAGTGGTGAAGTCCGCCCGCGTCGGCGTCGCTCTTCGTCAGCTTGATCTCACCCTTCGCGACGTGATCGACCGTGCCGACATGGCCGCCGTCCGAACCGACGACGGTGGCGTGTTCGCGGATCTGACTGGTATCGACCATCGCTGCCTCCCTGTTGAGCGAGGCCAACCTGCATCAAGGAGGCATGTTCCGCCCGAGCCGACCCTCTCCGGACGGCGACCTGCGACGGCGGGGCGTTGAACCATCGGCCCGCGACGCCGTTGGGCTGCGACATCAACCGCATCAACGGAGGGCAGCCCATGTCGGCCACGGACACCCATCACCGCGTCGGGCAGGACGTGAACACCGTCGATCAGCTCAGCAGCGTCGTCATCCTCGGTCTCGCCATCGCCGGCGGTATCGCGGTGGTCGTGCTGGACCTGCTCCTGATCGGCTGAAGGCGGGCGGCTTCGGAACGATCCATAAGAAAAGGGCCGGCATCGCTGCCGGCCCTTTCTCGTTGCACCCTGATGGACGATCAGCGCTGGACGACGACCCGGGCGCCGACCTTCACGCGGCTGTAGAGGTCGGTCACATCCTCGTTGGTCATGCGGATGCAACCCGAGGAGACGGCGGTGCCGATCGTCTCCGGCTCGTTGGAGCCGTGGATGCGGTAGATCGTGTTGCCGAGATACATGGCGCGGGCGCCGAGCGGGTTCTCGATGCCGCCCTTCATGTAGCGGGGCAGATCGGGGCGGCGGCGCAGCATCTCCGCCGGCGGGCGCCAATCGGGCCATTCGCGCTTCATCGTGACGGTCTGGTTGCCGCCCCAGGTGAAGCCGGGCCGGCCGACGCCGACGCCGTAGCGCAGGGCCTCGCCGCCGGGCTGGACGAGGTAGAGCCGGCGCTCGGTGGTGGAGACGACGATGGTGCCGGGCGCGTAGGGTCCGGAATAGGCCACCGTTTCGCGCGGGATCGCGGTCATCTGCGGCACCGCCGATGCGAGCGGATCGGCGGCGGAACCCGGCGTGCCGGGGATGTCGGCCGGCAGGGCCGCGTTGGCGGTCGGCAGCACGTTCTGCGGGCGCACGCGCACCGTCAGGACATCGCTCAGGGGCTGACGGGTGAGCGGGTCGATCTCATAGGCGGCGGCGGGGCTTGCAAGCGCGACCGTCGCGCAGGCAAGCCCGCCCAGGGCAACGACGAAACGGCGCATCAGGGCCTCTCGGGGCAGGCGAATAACAGGGGACGCGGTGAAAGAACCGCCGCACGATGCCGTGCGGACCCTCGCCAAGGCGTAAACGCTCGCGGTCTAAAGCCAAGCTTGATTTGCGTTGCAGTACCGCTTCGGCCGGCCTCGTGACCGTGTGGCCACACTGTGGCAGCTTGGCCTTACGCGCAAGGATTATCGTCGGCGGAGGGAACCGATGGGGGGGAGGTCGCGCGTGAGCCGGATCGACGTCCGTCCCTCGGGCTCGGCCGACCTGGAGGCCGTGATCGCGATCTTCCGATCGGCCATCCGCGTGACCGCTTCGGTCGATTACGGCCCTGCGCAGATCGAGGCGTGGTCACGGGTCGACCGGGCGGCCTGGATCGCGCGTCGGAAGCGGAATCATGGCTGGGTGGCGTGGATCGACAGGGAAGCCGCAGGGTTCGCGGAGCTCGAACCCTGCGGCCATCTCGACATGCTCTATGTCCATCCCGCCCAGGGGCGCAGGGGGGTCGCGCGGACGCTCCTTCGAGCCGTCGAGGGGAAGGCCGCCGCCCTCGGCCTCGACGCGCTGCGGACCGAAGCCAGCCTGACCGCGAGGCCCTTCTTCGAAGCGGCCCGCTTCCAGGTCGTCGAAGCGGAAACGGTGACGCGGAACGGCGAGAGGTTCCAGCGATACCGGATGCGGAAGGACGGGCTCGGCGACGCGGCGGCTACGCCGCGTCGAGACCCAGATCGATGATCGCCGAGCTGTGGGTGATCCAGCCGACCGAGATCAGATCGACGCCCGACGCGGCGACCGCCCCGACCGTCTCGCGGTTGATCCGGCCCGAAGCCTCGGTGACGGCGCGACCGTCAACCATGGCGACGGCCTGCCGCAGGGTTTCGGGGCTCATGTTGTCGAGCAGCACCGCGTCGGCGCCGACGGACAGCGCCTCTTCGAGCTGGGCCAGGGTATCGACCTCGACCTCGATCTTGACGAGGTGACCGGTCCTCGCCCGCGCCCGCTCGATCGCCGGGATGATGCCGCCGGCGACCGCGACGTGGTTGTCCTTGATCAGAACCGCGTCGTCGAGGCCGAAGCGGTGGTTCGAGCCGCCGCCGGCGCGCACCGCGTGCTTCTCCAGCGCCCGCAGGCCCGGCGTGGTCTTGCGGGTGCAGACGATCCGCGCCTTGCCGTGCGGCCGTGCCGCCTCGACCAGCGAGGCCGTCGCCGTGGCGACGCCGCTCAGCCGACACAGCAGGTTGAGGGCGACGCGCTCGGCCGTCAGCACGGCGCGGGCCGGGCCGGAGAGGCAGATCACCGTATCGCCCGGCGCGACGCGGGACCCGTCGGGCCGCTCGACCGTGACTTTCAGGCTCGGGTCGATCAGCGCGAACGCGATGGCGGCGGCGTCGGTGCCGGCGATGACGCCGTCCTGGCGCGAGGCGATGACCGCCTCCATCCGCTCGCCGGCGGGCACGATGGCGTCGGTGGTGATGTCGCCGGCCCGGCCGAGATCTTCGAGAAGGGCCGCCCGCACCACGGGCTCCACGAGGAGGCGCGGCAGCGGCAGCAGGACATCGTCAGGCATCGGTGAGTTCCTGAAGCGCGCGGGGGGCCTCGGCGGTGGCGGGCGTGACCACGGAATGCCGGGCCGGAAGCTGGCCCGGATAATCGCTGCGCCAATGGGCGCCGCGGCTCTCGCGCCGGGCGAGAGCGGCGCGGGCTATCAGCAGCCCGGTGGCTGCCGCGTCGCTGCCGCGCTCGGACAGCTCGGCGAGCCGATCGACGGCCCGCGACAGGCTCGCCGCGTCGCGCACGACGCCGACACCGTGCTCCATGAGTCCGCGAATCTCGGACAGCACCGCCGCATCCTCCGACCGGATCTGGGGCAGACGCGCCGGGCGGTCCACGCTCGCGAGCGGAGACGCCTCGCCGACCGACTCGGAGATGCGGGGCGCGAAGGCCAGAGCTTCCAGGAGCGAGTTGCTGGCGAGGCGGTTCGCGCCGTGCAATCCGGTCGAGGCGACCTCGCCGCAGGCCCAGAGGCCCGGCACCGTGCTGCGTCCGGCCGCGTCTACGAGGATGCCGCCCATATGGTAGTGCGCCGCCGGCCGCACCGGGATCGGCTGCACCGCCGGATCGATGCCGGCCTCGGCGCAGAGCGCGGCGACCGTGGGGAAGCGCTGGGACATGCGGGCGCCGAGCCGGCCGCGCGTGTCGAGGTAGACGGTGCGGCCGCGGCCGAGCGCCTGGAAGATGCCGCGGGCCACCACGTCTCGGGGGGCGAGGTCGCCGCCCTCGATGCCCGCCATCACGGGATCGCCGGCCTCGTCGATCAGCCGCGCGCCCTCGCCGCGGAGCGCCTCAGTCGCCAGCGGCATCGGATCGCGGCCGGCGGCGATGGCGGTCGGGTGGAACTGCACGAATTCGAGGTCGCGCAGGGCGGCGCCGGCCCGCGCGGCGGCGAGGAGGCCGCGCCCGAGGGCGCCGCGCGGATTGGTGGTGGAGGCGTAGAGCGCGCCGACGCCGCCGGTCGCCAGCACCACCGCGCGGGCGGGCAGGCGGAAGGCGACGCCGTCGCGCTCGCACACGACACCGCGCACCCGGCCGTCGGCGTCCTGCATCAAGCCGTGGAGGCCGGCGACGAGGGTCTCGATCGACGGCGTCGCCTGGACGGCGCGCACCAGCGCGTCGAGCACGGTCCGGCCGGTCGAGTCGCCCCGCGCCCGCACGATGCGGCGGCGGCTATGGGCCGCCTCCAGGCCGAGCGCCAGAGTGCCGTCCCGCTCGCGATCAAAGCCGGTGCCGAGGCCGACGAGCCAGTCGATCAGGCCCGGTCCCGCCTCCGCGACGCGGAGCGCCACGTCCGGCTCGGTGAGGCCGGCGCCCGCGGCGAGCGTGTCGTCCGCGTGCAGCGACGGCGCGTCGTCGGCGCCCATCGCGGCGGCGATGCCGCCCTGCGCCCAGCCTGTGGCCGTACCGGCGCCGAGGGGAGCGGCGGTGATGAGGGTCACCGGGCGCGGCGCGAGCCGCAGGGCGGTGGCGAGCCCCGCCACCCCGGCGCCGACCACGATCACCCGGTCGGCGGGGCTCCGGGCAACGATGCTCATCAGGCGGCCTGCCGCGGCGAGACGGTCTGGGTCGGCTTGACCGCGAGCATCCGCTCGACGGCGCGGCGCGCCCGCTCGGCCAGTCCCTCCTCGACGGTGATCTCGTGCGTCATCGTCTCGAGGGATTGGCGGATGTTGCGCAGGGAGATCCGCTTCATGTGCGGGCACATGTTGCAGGGCTTGATGAACTCGATGTCGGGATTGGCGACCGCGATGTTGTCGGCCATCGAGCACTCGGTCACGAGCACGACCTGGGACGGCCGCTTCTCGGTGACGTAGTTCATCATCATCGCCGTCGAGCCGGAGAAGTCCGACGCCTCGACCACCTCCGGCGGGCATTCCGGGTGGGCGATCACGGTGATGCCGGGATAGCTGTCGCGAACCTCGGCGATGTCGGCCGGGGTGAAGCGCTCGTGCACTTCGCAGTGCCCGGCCCAGGTCAGCATCTCGACTTCCGGGACCTGCTGCTGGACGTTGCGGGCCAGGAACTCGTCGGGAATCATCAGGACCCGCTTCACGCCGAGCGCGCGCACGACGTCGGCGGCGTTGCCGGACGTGCAGCACACGTCCGACTCCGCCTTCACCGCGGCGGAGGTGTTGACGTAGGTCACCACCGGGACGCCCGGATACTTCGCCCGCAGCGCGCGCACGTCGGCGGCGGTGATCGAGTCGGCGAGCGAGCAGCCGGCGGCCATGTCGGGCATCAGCACCGTCTTGGCGGGGTTCAGGAGCTTCGCGGTCTCGGCCATGAAGTGGACGCCGGCCAGCACGATGACGTCCGCGTCCACCCGCGCCGCCTCGCGCGCCAGGGCGAGGCTGTCGCCGACGATGTCCGCGACGGTGTGGAAAATCTCCGGCGCCTGATAATTGTGGGCGAGAACCACCGCGTTGCGCTCGCGTTTCAGGCGCAGGATCGCCTCGACGTCGGGCGCGAGCGCCGGCCACTCGATCGCAGGCACGTGACGGCTCACGCGCTCGTACAGATCGGGCAGCGGGAAGGCCCGTCCGGCCGGCTCGCGAAGGGCGGATCCTGCCTGGGACATCGCGGTCTCCTTTATGCTCAAAGTGAGCATTGTGCCGCCTAACTTAGGGGCCGCGTCCCGCCTTGTCCAGATATGCTGAGACTGAGCATAACGTTTTTGCGACGCAAACCTTTTGCTGCGGGTGCACACGCATGGCGTCCGGCTCCGCCGCGTGGGCGTACCCTGGCCGGATCAGTAAATTGCGGGGCGATCTTGTCATTCCTCAACATGCATATTTGAATTTTCGCTCTGCACTCCCGCGAAGAAAAAACCTCAACGAGCCCTCTCAATCGCCTGTTAACTCGCTCCGAGCGATAATCTGAGACACCGCCGCGAAGAGATTTCGTCCAACTGCAAGTTGACGGTCGGTATGCCGACCGACGTCACGCGGGACTGTTCTGGGCAAGTGTCTCGATCACAAGCGGGGAAAAAGAATTGGGGGCCTTGAACGCCATGCTGTCTCTGAAGCGCGGTCGTATTGCCGGACCGTCGACTCCCATTACATCTGATATCCCGGCCAGCGGTCCCACCGACGAGGCACGCCTGATCGACGCGCTCAAGCGGCTCACGGACCGCTCCGGCCTCGACGCCTCCGGCGTGCCGGGGAGCGCCGTGGGGGCGGCGCTCGGCGAGCTCGAACGGGCGCAGCGCAAGGATCTGCGCACGGAGCGCGCGAATATCGCCGCCATCGCCAAGGAAGCCTCGGAAGGGGCGATCAATATCGGCTGGACGACCTACGACGTGGGCGAGGTCGCGCAGGCGACGCAGACCATCGCAAGCGCCATCGAAGAGATGGGCGCGTCCATCGCCGAGGTCGCCGAGACTTCGGAGGCCGCCGGCTCCAGCGCTGCGCAGGCGCGCGAGGCGATGACCGCCTGCATGTCCGATGTCGGCAACGCCCGTTCGGCGATGGATTCGATCCGCGACCGTACGCATCAGATCGACGAGCGGCTGCAGCTGCTCCAGAACGCCATCGCCGAGATCGGCACCATGGCGGGCACCATCGCGACGATCTCCAGCCAGACCAACCTGCTGGCGCTCAACGCCACCATCGAAGCCGCGCGCGCGGGCGAGGCGGGACGCGGCTTCTCGGTCGTCGCGGCCGAGGTGAAGTCGCTCTCCGGACAGACCGCCCGCTCGACGGAGCAGATCCGCACCTGGCTCCACACCCTGCAGGGCGAGATGAGCCAGATCGCCCGCGCCGTCGAGGAGAGCCGGTCGGCCGTCTCGACCGGCAGCAGCGTGGTCGACAGCCTCGGCATCCGCGTCGAGGGAGCGGCCGAGCGGATCGCGCGGACGAGCGAGATGAATGCGGCCCTGGCCGCGGCCATCACCCAGCAGAGCAGCGCGACGGCGGAGATTTCGAGCAGCGTCCAGAACATCGCCGCCAAGGCGGCCAAGACCCGCACCGAGATCGACAGCATCACCAAGCGCCTCGTCAAAGCCGAGACCCTGGCCCAGACCGCACTGGCCGAGACGAGCGGGCTCGACCTCTACGAACTGGTGCGCCTGCCCGCCGATATCGGCGTGTGGAAGCGGGGGCTGGCGACGATCCTGCTCGGCGCCGCGCCCGCCGAGACGGCCGCCGCCGTGCTTCGCAACCGTGCTGCCCGGCAAGCGGTGCAGGCTCTCGCCGCCGACCCCGCGCGCCGACATGCGGCGGAGGCCTTCCTGAAGGCCGAGGCGACGGCTCACGAGGAAGCCGAGCGCATGGTCAAAGCGCTCGGCCAAGGCAACTGGGACGTCGGAACGCCGGCCTATCAGGCCGCGAACGCGGCGATGAAGGACATGGCGGTCGCCGCCGCCCGGATCATCGAGGCGGCCTGACCCGCCTGTCTCTGGCCTAACCGAAAAGAGGGGCCGCCCTGCCCTACGAGCAGGCGCGGCCCCGGCCGCGGTCAGGCGGCCTCATCGTCATCAAGCGTCGGATCACCGGTCCAGGCCGTGGCGAAGGCGGCGAGATGGCGCGCATCGGAAAAGGCGAGAACGGTGACGGTGCGCTCCGTCGGCGCCCCGCCCGGATAGGGCGCGAGCATCACCGTTTCCTGCGTCAGGCGCGCGCCGGGGGCATTCGCGTCGAGCCACGCCTTCGCCTCCGGCGTCAGCGTCGCCGGATCGGCCAGCGCCCGCGAATCGGAGCGCAGCACGATGATCGTCGTGCCGAGCGCCGGATTGGCCTCCTGGATCTGCTTGATGATGTCGATCATCAGCCTCTCACTTCCGACGCCGCGAAGTCGCTGAGCTGCACCGCCGGCTGCGTGTCGGTGAAGTTCGGGATGTCCCCGAAGATCTCCGGCCCGTCCGCGGTCGCGGCGGCCTTGAATGCGTCGGCGGATTCGAAGCGCAGCAGGGCAACGACCTGATAGGGCGGAGCGCCGCCATCCGGCGTGCCGATGCCCTTCACGACGGTGTAGTCGTGCAGCCCCTTGGAGGTCCAGCGCTCGCTGACCAGCGGCATGTGCTTCTTCAGGTAGTAGTCCATGTCGAAGCGGGTGCCGGCACCGCTCGGATACATCACGCTGACGAGGATCATGGCGTCTCCTTCTGCCGGCTCCGTTCACGGGCCGGCAGATCGGAAACATGACGCACCCGTCCGCCGGATCAAGCCGCGACCGTCAGTGCAGTTTCACCCGCGGCTCGGTGCGCCGGGTCAGGGCCCGGGCGAGGGCGTCGAGGCTCGTCTTCCACCAGCCGTTCACCGCCGTCTCGTGCATCTTGTAGAGCGAGCGATACATCAGCCGAGCGAACAGCCCGGCGATGAACATGTTCTTACCCTGGATGAAGCCCATCAGGTTGCCGACCGCGGTGTACTCGCCGAGCGAGACGAGCGAGCCGAAGTCGCGGTACTTGAACGGCTTCAGCGGCCGGCCGGCGAGGCGGTTGGCCATCTGCCCGTAGAGATGCGAGGCCTGCTGGTGGGCGGCCTGGGCGCGGGGCGGGATCGGCGTCTGCGACCCCTCCTCCACCAGGTAGGCGCAGTCGCCGATGGCGAAGATGTCCGGATCGCGCGAGGTCTGCAGCGTCGCCGTGACGACGAGCTGGTTGTTGCGCGTGCTCTCCAGGCCGCCGAGATCCTTGAGGAAGGTCGGTCCTTTCACGCCCGCGGCCCAGACCACGAGCTCGGAGGGGATGAAGCCGCCGTCGGCGAGCTGGACGCCGTCGGCGCGCACCTCGGTGACGCGCGCCTGCACCCGCACCTCGACGCCGATCTTGGTGAGCAGCCCCATCACCTCCGCGGCCAGCCGCTCCGGTACCGCCGGGAGGATGCGGTCGGCCGCCTCGACCAGCGTGATCTTGAGATCCTTGGCCGGGTCGATCCGGTCGAGGCCGGTGCGGGCGACCTCGCGGGTGGTGCGGTGCAGCTCCGCCGCCAGCTCCGTGCCGGTCGCGCCCGCGCCGATCACCGTCACGTGGAGCTGACCGGGGCGCACCGGGCCCTCCTGCGTGTGGGCGCGCAGCATGCCGTTGACGAGGCGCTGGTGGAAGCGCATCGCCTGCTCCTTGGTGTCGAGGGCGATGGCGTGCTCCGCCACGCCCGGCGTACCGAAATCGTTGGTGGTCGAGCCCACCGCCATGATCAGCGTGTCGTAGGGAACCGCCCGCACGGGCGTGACCTCGCGCCCCTCGCTGTCGCGGCTCGCGGCGAGATGGATCACCCGCGTCTCGCGGTCGAGACCGGTCATCTCGCCGATGCGGTAGCGGAAATGGTTGGCGTGGGCGTGGTGCAGGTAATCGACCGCGTGGTGGCCGACATCGAGCGAGCCGGCGGCGACCTCGTGCAGCAGCGGCTTCCAGATGTGGGTCCGCGCCCGATCGACCAGGGTGACGTGGGCCTTGCCGCGCTTGCCGTACTTGTTGCCGAGCTTGGTCACCAGCTCCAGGCCGGCGGCCCCTCCCCCCACCACGACAATCTTGTGCAGATCCGTGACCGATTCGCTCGGAACCATCCTTGCCCCACTCGCCTCGCGGGCCGCCTCGAGCGGCGGCCCTTCAGTTTGGAATGATCTTACATCAGCAACTCGGCAAGCACCCACACGTTCGCGGCGTGCCAGGGACGCAAATCCAGCATCGCTGTTGGGGTAAAGTCTTCAAAAAAATTTGACTCTACGAAGCCGGCGCACCGGGCTGGCGGAGCGGATGGGCGCGGGCGACCGCGTCGAGCGTGAGGAGATCCTCCGCGATGCGCTTCACGGTCGGGTAGGCGGCGGTGTCGATCCCGAAGATGCCGGTGCCGACCCACAGGCTGATCAGACACAGATCCGCGTGGCTCACCGCGTCGCCCTGGCAGAAGCGGCCAGTGCCGGCTTCGCTCGCGAGCCGCGTCTCCAGCGTCTTCAGGCCGGTAGTGAAGGCGTTGCGCAGGAATTCCAGCATCCGCTCGCGGGGCAGGCCGTAATTCTCCATCAGGAAGGTGCGCACCCGCGGCACGTAGAGCGGATGGGTGTCGCAGGCCACGACCTGGGCCAGCGAGCGGGCGCGCGCCCGTGCCCGGGGGTCGGCGGGCAGCAGCGGCACCTGCTGGTGGGTCTCTTCGAGGTAATCGAGGATCGCCAGCGACTGCGTCAGCGGCGGCCCGTCGCCGTCGAAGAGAGCCGGCACCGCACCCTGCGGATTGATCGCGAGGAAGTCGGGCTTGAATTGATCGCCGGCGTCGAGATCGAGGAAGACCTCCTCGTAGGCGATGCCCTTGAGGTTGAGGGCGATGCGGACGCGGAAGGCCGCCGCCGAGCGCCAGTTGCCGTACATCTTCATGGGCGGTCCCTCCCTGCCGATCCGCTCAGAACGCCTGCAGCGCCAGTTCCGTGTGCTCGACCTGGGGTGGCGCCTCGAAATAGGGGGACACCATCGCCCGGTAATCCTTCCAGGCCTGGGAGCCGGTGAAATCCCTGGTGTGGGCCTCGAGCGTGTCCCACTCGATCAGCAGGCGGTAGCGCTGCGGCTTCTCGACGGAGCGGCGGACGGCGAAGCTGCGGCAGCCGGCGGCGGCCCGGAAGATCTCGGCCGCCTTGGCGATGGCAGCCTCGAAGTCGGCCTCGGAGCCGGGCTTCAGATCGATCTGCGCGATTTCGAGGATCATCGGCTCGCCATTCCCGTGCTGTGCGGCGAACGCCCTATCCTCCACCGGAGCCGCCGTCGAGCCCACTCGACGAAGGCCCGACGCCATGACGTCGGATTCGCGCGGAATGCCTGAGGGCGCCGCTCGGCGGCATTGCCTCGCTAAGCGCGTTCGACCGCGGTGGCGGCGGCGTCGATGGCGGCGGCGACGGCGTTGACCTCGTCCGTGCTCAGGGGGCCGCGGGAGAGCCGCAGGCGCAGCGCCAGCTTCAGGTTTTCCATGGCCCGCACCACCTGCGGAGCCGGGCCGCCGCCATGGGTGCGGGCCGCCTCCGCCATGCGCGCGAGGAGCGGGTCGAGGATGGCGCGCTGCGCTTCGAGATAGGCGCGTCCCTCGTCGGTGATGGTGTGCAGCTTCTTGGCGCCGTCGCCGTCGCTGACCGTGACGTGGCCGAGTTCTTCGAGCAGCGTCAGCGTCGGATAGATCGTGCCCGGGCTCGGGCTGTAGGCGCCGCCGACCTGCTCTTCGATCGCCTTGATGATCTCGTAGCCGTGGCGCGGCTTCTCCGCGATCAGGTGCAGGATGACGAGCCGCAGATCGCCATGGGCGAAGAAGCGGCCGAGACCACCGCGGCCGCCGCGCCCGAAATGCGGGCCCTCGTGGTGCCGCCGGTGATGCGGCGGACGGTCGTGCCGATCCTCGCGGGCG
>NZ_BPRD01000319.1 GCF_022179745.1 Methylorubrum podarium | reverse complement strand
CCGGCTTCAGCTTACGAGCGAGACTACGTAGAGTCATCAATTTCGAGCAGTCGCGCGGCGGCGGGCTCGATCAGATCAGGAGCATTCGGGCATGTTCATCGCGATGAACCGGTTCAAGGTCGTGAAGGATTCGGCGCAGGACTTCGAGCAGGTCTGGCTCGGACGCGACAGTCATCTCGGCGAGATGGAAGGGTTCGTGGAGTTCCACCTGCTGAAAGGGCCGGAGGCCGAGGACCACATCCTCTACGCCTCGCACACGATCTGGCGCTCGCGAGCCGATTTCGAGGCCTGGACCCGCTCGGAACAGTTCCGCAAGGCGCATGGCCGCGTGCCGGGCACCAAGCCGCTCTATCTCGGCCACCCGCAATTCGAAGGGTTCGAGTCGATCCAGACCGTCGCCCGGCCCGAAAGCGAGCAGGCGGCCTGAGACGCCTCCGCCACGCCTCGTCCCGGACAGCGGATCCGGGCCGAGGCCTTAACATTCTGTTATCCATAGCGATTTGGGAAGATCGGCCGCCCGCGGCGCCGCGGCGGCCGCGGCGGGAACACCCCCGCCATCCCGAGGGCGGGACGGCGCGGAGGTCGTCGGCCCGCTCGAGGCCGACAGGGTCGGCCCATTCTGCGAGCGGGGCGGCGGAGCCGAAGAACGGCCCGCCGCCGAGCCCGATCGGTCCGGGCAATAATTCCTGTGCATAGACCGGGACCACCGGCACGGTGGAGGCCGGAAACGGAGCGCGCGCGAAGGGCGGCGCGCCCGAAATCAAGTGTCCGGGTCGCGCGGCGGGCGCGAAGCGAGGGCGGACAGCGATCCGGTCTTGATTTCTTCCAATGCCGGGCGCTGGTTTCGCACGGCCCCGCGCCGCTCGATTACTGATTCCCTCTCAAAATCCGCGACTTTCGTCTCACCTCGGCGTCGCACCCGCGCCGGTGGGATCGATCGAGGCCGGATCCGCGTTCGGCCCGCGCGGCGGTGACGGACGAAGGCTTTTCGAAGGAACGGCCGGGCTTTCGTTCGCCGGTCGCATGTCGGCCGCCGCGGCACCGGTCTCCGGGCGCATCCGGTGCGCGGCTTGCGCGGGAAGACGCGAAACCGGGGGCGGCGACCGAAAACGTCCCGCTTCGGGACAGATCACCGCCTTCAGGGCAGCACAACGCGGGACACATGTTTCACGAGCGCCCACCCCAGCAGTACCAGCGCCTGCCCGAAGACCGGACGCGCCGGTCCGTCTGGACCTCGCTTCTGCCGCAGCGGCGGCGCACGGCCCTGCGCGTCGGCATCTCGGCCGCGCTGCTCGCGGCCGATCTCGTGGCGATCTTCGCGGCCGGCTTCGCGGTGGACGCGGCCTACCACGCCTATATCGGCGACGGGGGGCTGATCCCGCTGACCCGCAGCATGAACCTGCAGACGGCCGGGTTCCTGTCCTTGATCGTAGTGCCGACCAACCTCGCCCGCGGCGAGTACGGCATCGAGCGCTGCCTGTCGCAGACGCCGCACCTGCAGCGCCGGGCGACGCTCTGGCTGATGGCCTGGGCCGTCGCCCTCCTGGCCGGCTTCGCGACGAAGACGACGCAGGATTTCTCCCGCGTCGCCACGGTCGCCTTCTTCCTCACCGGCCTGCCGGTCACGATCCTCGTCCGGGCGGCGGCGGTGGCGCTGGTGCGCCGCTGCAGCACCTCGACCTCGCCCTCCGTCAGCCGCGTCCACCTCGTTGGCTACGAGGAGGACGTGACGAATTTCTACGCCAACAACGACGTCGACGCGCTGGGGCTTCGCGTCGTCGGCACGAGCTACCTGCGCCGTTTCGATCCCGCATCCGGCCCCGGAAGCGCGGAGACCCTGCTCGCCGAGGATCTCGACCTCGCGGTGTCGGTGGTGCGCTTCCTGCGGCCGGACGACGTCTTCGTGCTGGTGCCCTGGTCGGAGCCCGCCGACATCGAGCGCTGCATCGACGCCTTCCTGCGGGTGCCGGCCGCCCTCCATCTGCGCCCCGGCACGATGATGGACCGCTTCCCCGACCTGCAGGTCGCCCGCGTCGGCCGGCTGTCGGGCATCAATATCGGCCGCCGCCCGCTCTCGGTGGGCGAGATCCTGCTCAAGCGCGCCTTCGACGTGACCCTCGCGGGGCTCGGGCTGGTGCTGCTCGCCCCCCTGTTCGTCGCCCTCGCCGTGCTGATCAAGCTCGACAGCCCCGGCCCGGTCTTCTTCCGGCAGCGGCGCTACGGCTTCAACCAGGAGGCCTTCGGCGTGTTCAAGTTCCGCAGCATGAAGGCCGCCCCCGACGCGCCCTTCCGGCAGGCGTCCCGCAACGACGACCGCATCACCCGCATCGGCGCTCTGCTGCGCCGGACCAATCTCGACGAGCTGCCCCAACTCCTCAACGTGATCCGGGGCGACATGTCCCTCGTCGGCCCCCGCCCGCACGCGCTGGCCCACGACCGCAGCTTCGAGCGGCGCATCGCCCTCTACGCCCGCCGCCACAACGTGAAGCCGGGCATCACCGGCTGGGCGCAGGTCAACGGCTTCCGCGGCGAGACCCTCACCGACGCGGCGATGGAAGCCCGGGTCCAGGCCGACCTGCACTACATCGACAACTGGTCGCTCTGGCTCGACATCACGATCCTCTTCCGCACGATCGCCTCGCCGCGGGCCTACCGCAACGCGTTCTGACGGGCTACGCGCGACCCGGCGCGTCCGGCGCGTCGCCGCGTCCGCGGCAGGCGCCGCACTCGCCCTCGACCTCCAGGATCCGGCTCGTCGGGGTGAAGCCGGCCCCGGCCAGCGTCTGGTCGAGGGCGCTCTCGACCGCTGGCGCGGTCATCTCGTCGATGCCGCCGCAGGTGCGGCAGATCAGGAAGACGAGGCCCGCCCCCGCGCCGTGCTCGTGCCCGCAGGAGACGAAGGCGTTGCGGCTGGAGATGCGGTGGACGAAGCCCTGCTCGGTGAGGAAGTCGAGCGCCCGGTAGACCGACACTGCCGCGACCCGGCGCCCGGGGGCGCTCATCCGCTCGGCGATGTCGTAGGCGCCGAGGGGCCGGTGCTCCGACGCCACCGCCGCGAGCACGTCCCGCCGCAGCCGCGTGAACTGCAGGCCGCGGGCCTGGCACAGGCGCTCCGCCCGCTCGACCACGTCGCCGGCCTCGCCG
>NZ_BPRD01000318.1 GCF_022179745.1 Methylorubrum podarium | reverse complement strand
CGACCTCGCGGTCGAGCTCGGCCGCGAGGTCGCGCAGGAAGAGGCCCGCGCCGGCATCTCCGACCCGGCCCATTTCGCCTACCCGACCTACGCCCGCGCGGCCACCGGCCGCCGGGACAACATGCGCCAGTCGGCCGCCGCCCTGGAGGGTCAGCTCGCCGAGGCCAAGGCCGAGCTGGGCGAGGCGTTCGAGGAGCTGAAGAAGGTCGAGATCCTCGAGGATCGCGAGCGCTCCGCCGAGCGCGCGGCCGAGGCCGCCCGCGAGCAGGCCGAGATGGACGCGATCGGGCTGCGCGCCCGGGCCTGAGGCCCGTCGCCATCGACCGCCCAGATGGATCGGCCAGGGCGTCGCCGGCCGCAGGGTCGTGCGACGCGGGCGGGTCCGCGTCCTTCGTCCTCATCCGGTCTGGCGGCACCGTGTGCCGGGATGCGCGCGGGGCGATCGCGGGGGCACGCCCCGGAGGGTGCCGCGGTCGAGCGGAACCGTGGCCGGTTCATGACGTTTTAACCTATGTCGTCTGCATCGGGGCGCGGTTCGGCGTTCCCTGCTTTCTTATAGGTGCGCCATGCGGCCCGGAACGCGTCTCCTGCTCGCAGCCCTGGCCGCCGGGGTGATCCCCTCGACGGCGATGTCGCAGAACGTCATCATCCTGGACGAGAATTCCGCTCAGGTTCCCGGGATCGATTCCGGCGAGATGGCCCCGGTCTCCGCACGGAACTTGGTCACGCCGGATGGCGTCGCCTACCGCGTCGACGTGTTCGGCTCGTCACCCGGATCCCGTATGGTCGTCGCCCAGAACCTCGTCACACAGAACGGGACGGCGCCGATCCCCAACGTGAACGATTGCACCTTCATCCGCGATCCGATCGCCCTGCGCGATTGCATCAATCTGTACGAAGGGCAGCGGTTGGGGCCGGGCCCCCGGATCAGCAGCACGGTTCAGACGCAGCTGATTACCGACAAGGCGCTCATCGAGGCGGCGGGTCCGATCCCGGCATCGGGCCGGGTTCAATCCGGCCGATCGCAGGAGCGGGCGAGCCCGCCGAACCTGAGAGGGACCAACGCGGCCTATATCGATCAGGTCGCGCCGTCGCGGTAGGTCGCCGCGCCGTACCTCCCCAAATCGGTGCCGGCCGCCGTCCTTCGGCATGAAACCGTCATGATCGGGCGGCAAGACCCGGCCTCATCGAGACGGTCGCGTCGGTCCCGCTTGCGATGCGCGCGGTCGTGGCGCAGGAGAGACCGCTCCCGAGAGAGGCGGCCGGCATCCATGAAAAAAGTCAGCGAAATCGTTTGGGGCCTGATCGGCCTCGCCGCGGTGGCGGTGTCCTGCTACCTGCTCTGGGGCGAATTGAAGACCCTGTCCTGGGCGAGCATCGAGGCCGCGTTCGCCGCCATCCCGCTCCACCACTTCCTGCTCGCGGCCGTCTCCACTCTCATCGCCTACGCCGCGCTCGCTTGGTACGACCGGATCGCGCTGCTGCACCTGGGCGTGCGCCACATCTCGTGGCTGTTCGTGTCGGTCTGCTCGTTCACCACCTACGCCCTCTCCCACAATATCGGCGCCTCGGTCTTCTCCGGCGCCCTGGTCCGCTACCGGGCCTATACCTCGAAGGGGCTCTCCGCGGCCCAGGTCGCGGTGCTGGTGGCCCTGTGCTCCTTCACCTTCGGCCTCGGCACGATCCTGCTCGGCGGCTTCGTGCTGGTCTACGATCCGGGCCTGCTGTCGCGGCTCGACAACCTGCTGCCCGCGGCGCTCACCAACCCGGCGACCTCCCGGCTGGTCGGCTTCGGCCTCCTCGCCTTCGTGGCGCTCTACGTCGTCGGCTCGGTGCTGCGCTTCCGCCCGCTGACGATCCGCAACTTCAAGATCGAGTATCCGCGGCCCGGCATCATGGTGCGCCAGCTCATCGCGGCCCCGCTCGAACTGCTGGGGGCCGCCGGCATCATCTACTTCGCCCTGCCGGATGCCCTGAACCCCGGCTTCATCGCGGTGCTCGGCATTTTCCTCGCCTCCTTCTCCGTCGCGCTGGCCTCGCACGCGCCGGGTGGGCTCGGCGTGTTCGAGCTCGTGTTCTTCACCGCCATGCAACTCCAGACCGATGCCGAGAAGGCGCCGGTCCTCGCCGCGGTGCTGATCTTCCGCCTGTTCTACCTGCTCATCCCCTTCGCGGTGGCGATCGTCGTGGTGCTGCTGTTCGAGCGCTCGCGCCTGTCGAATGCCCTGGGCAAGGACGCCAAGGCGCCGCCGGAGCCGCCGCTGGTCGCGCCGGGCCTCGACAGCCACGTGATCGAGCAGCGGCTGGAGAAGAAGGCGGTCTGATCCGTCCCTCTCGAAGCATGTGCCGCGGCGGTCGCCTCCCCGAGGCGGCCGCCGCTCGCATTTCGAGGGACTCAAGCGTTCCCGGCACAATTCGTCGCAGTGACGGGCGGTGTGCCAATCCTTACGTCACGCCGCCTCAGTGGATGAATGGGACGCGCAGGCTTGCCGCCCCTTCAGGAACGGTTAAGCTTCGTCGGACGGGGGGGCCATCCTGGCCCCCGGATGGATATCATGGCTTCGATCAAGATTCGGGTTGCCGAGGATGGCACCTGCTCGATCTGCCGGAACGGCACGATCATCAGCAAAGGGCTCACGCGTTCACAGGCCGACCAGATGGTTGCCGTCCTGCGCGCCATCGAGGGGCACGCCTGATCGGCGGCCTGATCAGGCCGCCGTTCCGAGACGACGTCCGACACACGATTCAGATCCGGGCCCACCCTTGCTGAGGGTGGGCTCGACTGTTTTCCAGGCGCTCTTCGTCTGACGGGGGTCTTGCGACCTCACACCGAGCCGACCGTCCGCAGGCGCGCGCGGGAGTGGATCTCCGCCTGGCTCATCACTGGGGTCTCGCGGCGGAAGCGCTCGATGATCGAGCGGACGAACGGCCGGGCCTGGACCGAGGTGACGAGCACGGGCATCTCGCCCATGCGGGCCGCCTGCTCGAACCGGTCGCGCACCGTGTTGACGAACTCGGTGAGCTTCGAGGGCTGCATCGCGAGGTAGCGCTCCTCCCGCTCGCCGACGATCGATTCGAGGAAGGCCTGCTCCCAGGCCGGCGACAGGGTGATGATCGGCAGCGTCCCGTCCGGCCCCTGGTACTGCGCGCAGATCTGCCGGCCGAGGCGGGCGCGGACATGCTCGACGATGTCGCGCGGGTTCTTCACGTGGCCGGCGACCTCGGCGATGCCCTCGACGATGGCGCCGAGATCGCGCACCGAGACCCGCTCGGCGAGCAGGAGCTGCAGCACCCGCTGGATGCCGGTGGTGGCGATCTGCGAGGGCACGACTTCCTTGAGCAGCTCGGTGTGCTCCTTGGGCAGTTCGCGCAGGAGCTTCTGCACCTCGACATGGTTCAGGAGTTCCGAGACGTGCGCCTTGATGAGCTCGGTCAGGTGCGTCGAGATCACGGTGGCCGCATCGACCACGGTGTAGCCCTTGAGCTGGGCCTGATCGCGCAGCCCGGCATCGACCCAGGTCGCCGGCAGGCCGAAGGTCGGCTCAAGCAAGTGCTGGCCGGGAAGCTGCACCTGCCCGCCCATCGGGTCCATCGCCATGAACTGGCCGGGGAAGACCTGGCCGGTGCCGGCCTCGATCTCCTTGACCCGCACCACGTAGGTGTTGGCCTCGAGGCTCACGTTGTCGAGGATGCGCACCGAGGGCATCACGATGCCGAGTTCCGAGGCGAGCTGGCGGCGCAGGGCCTTGATCTGGTCGGTGAGACGGTCCTGGCCCTCGCCGTTGACCAGCGCCAGGAGCGCGTAGCCCATCTCCAGCTTGAGGTCGTCGAGCTTGAGCAAATCGGTGACGGTCTCCTCCGCCGGCGCCCCGCCGGGGGCGGCCGCGCCGGGGGTGCCCTCCGCCGCCTCGGGCGGGGTCTCGCGCTGCGTCTTGGCGATGCGCCACGCCGCGTAGCCGGAGGCGCCGCCGAGCGCGAGGAAGGGCAGCATCGGCATGCCGGGCAGGAGCGCGATCAGCAGCATGACGGCCGCCGACATGCCCAGCGCCTTCGGGTAGTTCGCCATCTGCTTGCCGAGCGCCTTGTCGGCCGAGCCCTTCACGCCGGCCTTCGAGACGAGGATGCCGGCCGCCGTCGAGACGATCAGGGCCGGCACTTGGCTCGCCAGCCCGTCGCCGATGGTGAGCAGGGTGTAGGTCTTGGCGGCCTCGGCGAAGCCGAGTCCCTGCTGGGCGACGCCGATGATGATGCCGCCGACCACGTTGATGCCGGTGATGAGGAGCGCCGCCACCGCGTCGCCGCGCACGAATTTCGACGCGCCGTCCATGGCGCCGAAGAACGAGGATTCCTCCTCGAGCGCCGAGCGCCGGGCCTTCGCCGCCTTCTCGTCGATCAGGCCGGCCGAGAGGTCGGCGTCGATCGCCATCTGCTTGCCGGGCATCGCGTCGAGGGTGAAGCGGGCGGCGACCTCGGCGATGCGGCCCGAGCCCTTGGTGATGACGACGAAGTTCACGATGATCAGGATCGCGAAGACGATGATCCCGATCACGAAGTTGCCGCCCATCACGAAGTGCCCGAAGGCCTCGATGACGTGGCCCGCTGCCGCCGTGCCCTCGTGGCCGTGGCCGAGGATCAGCCGGGTCGAGGCGAGGTTGAGCGCCAGCCGCAGCATGGTGGCGATGAGGAGCAGCGTCGGGAAGACGGTGAATTCGAGCGGGTTGTCGATGAACAGCCCGGTCATCATGATCAGCACCGACATGATGATCGAGACGGCGAGCAGGAGGTCGAGCAGCACCGCCGGCAGCGGGAAGATCAGCACCACGAGGATGCCCATCACCGCGGTGGCGAAGAACAGGTCCGAGCGCTTCGACAGCGCCTGCAGGCTCGCCCGGTTCGGCATGCGCAGGAACGACAGGCCGCCGAGCCCGCCTGCCCCCGCCGGTACGGCCCTCGCCGTCTCGCTCATCGCGCCGAATCCTCGAAGACGAATCGCGCAGCCCACCCGTGAGACTGCACCCGGCAGGATTTGCCGGGTGCAGGGTTAGCGAGGCGTTAACGCCGAGGCGCGGAACCTCGGCCGACGACAGGGCTTGGTCAGGCAACCGGTCCGGCGTCGGCGCCGGACGCCGCCGACGAGCCCTGTCATGCGCGTCCTGTCCCTTCTCATCCTCGCCCTGCTGGCGCCGGCCTCGGTCCGGGCCGCCCCGGAGCCCGAAGCACCGGCCGTCGCCCCTGCGGAGCGGGCGCACGGGGCGGTCGGGGCACGGCTCAAGCCGGGCGCCAACAGCTTCACCGCCACGCAGGTGCGGGCACGATTTTCCGAGATGGGATTTCCCGACGTCGCCGACCTGCACCTCGACGAGCAGGGCATCTGGCGCGGACGCGCGGAGCATGCGGGCCGCACGCTGAGCGTCGGCATGGATTTCCGGGGCGAAGTCGCCGCCGAGTGAGGCCGGGCGACCGTTGAAGACAGACGAGAGGAACGACCATGGCAGCACGCGCCGTCACCGCCCTGTTCGACAGCCAGGAGGACGCCGCCCGCGTCATCGACCGCATCGAGGCGGCCGGCGTGCCGCAGGCGGAGATCAGCATCGTTTCCCTGAACAGCGCCGATCAGCCGGCCGGCTCCATGCCCCACGCGTCGGCCGGTGAGCCGGCGGCCGCGACGCCCGCAGCCGGCGGCGGGCACGAGAGTTCGGCGGCGGAAGGGGCCGGCGCGGGCGCGACGGTCGGCACCGTGCTCGGCGGCGGCGCGGGCCTGCTCGCGAGCCTGGGCCTCCTCGCCATCCCCGGCGCCGGTCCGGTGATCGCGGCGGGTTGGCTCGTCGCGGCCCTGTCGGGCGCGGGCGTCGGAGCGGCCGCGGGCGGCCTGATCGGCGCCCTGACCGGCGCGGGCCTGAGCGGGGCCGACGCCGAGACCTATGCCGAGGGAATCCGACGCGGCGGCACCCTCGTCACCGTGCGGGCCGACGGAGACGTCGCCGACCGCGTCATCGACCTGATGCAGCGCGGCGGAGCGATCGATCTCGACGAGCGTGCCGAGGGCTGGCGGGCGCAGGGCTGGACCGGCGGCACCACGGGGGCACCGCGCGCGACCGGAACACCGTCACCGGTGCCGGAGCCGGCCCTGGCGCCCGAGCCGGGCACCCCGGCCGATCCCACCGCCCCGCACCCGACCCGGCGTCCGCCCAGCGAGATCGCCTGACCGGTCAGCTGTAGAGGTACTTCCGGATCAAGACGCTGAGCCCGAACACCGCCATGGCCACCAGCGCGACGATGCTGGTGATCAGGTGCTTGCGCGGCTCGATCGCCGAGACGGGCACGACCGGGGCGACCACGGGGGTGAAGAACTCGATCTGGCGGTTGGCGACGATGCGCGCCTGCTCGCTCGCCGCCAGAACCTTGTTGTAATAGAGCAGCGCGTTCTTGCGCTCGTTCTCCAGCCCCTCGAACTCCGTCATCGCCTCCGACAGCAGGCGCCGCTGCTCCGGATCGGTGCTGGTCATCTGCCGCTCGATCTTCTCGATGTTGTCGTCAAGATCCTGGATCTGCGCCTTCAGATCCTGGATCGGACGCCGGTCGGGCGCGAGGTCGCGCAGGCTCTGGTTGAGCTGGACCGAGAGGTCGATGCGCTTCTTGCGCAGTTCCGCGATGACCGTGAGGTTGTTCTTGTTGGCCGCCTGCGCGTCGAGGATGCCGGCGCGGTTGCGCAGGTCGCGCATGGCGCGCTGGACGGTGACGAGGCGCTCCTCGGCGTTCTTGAGCTCGCGGGTGCTCTCGGCCAGGGCGGCGTTGCGCGCCTTGAGGCTGAGCTCGTTCACCATGCGCTCGCTCTCGTCCATCAGGGCGCGGGCGAGCGTGTAGGATTCCTGCGGATCGAAGGCGGCGACCGTGAGGCTGATGATGCCGCCGTTGGAATCGACGTGGGTCGTCACGCGCTTGCGCCAGTAGCGCATGAACAACTCGATCGGCTCGTCGGCGTCGAAGCGCGAGAGGAAATCGATGCCGTCGCGCGAGAACATCTCCCGGAGCGGCATCTGCCGTTCCATGGTCTCGATCATCTGCCGGCTGGAGATGTAGCTCATCGTGATCAGCGTGTCCTGAGCGATCATCTGCTTGGACAGGGAGCTGTTGTTGCCCGTCTCCTCGTTCTGCACCTTGTCGACGCTTCCCAACGCCGGGCGCAGGGCGAAGCGCGCCTCGGTGACGTAGCGGTCCGAGGCGATGAGATAGAAGTAGCCGGCGGTCACCGCCGTCGGCAGCAGGAACAGGAGCAGGAAGAGGGCCGGGATCCACGGGTCGCGCCGGATATGCGTCTGGTAGGCGCGGATGCCCCGCTTGTGATCGGACTGGCGCGCGATGCGGGCGAATCGCTTGAGCGATTCCGCGACGGCGGTCGAGCGGTCGGCGGTGGTCAGCGGTGCGCCGCTCGGACTGCTGATCTCGGTGCTCATGGTGTCGGTGCTCGCACGCCCCAAGCGATCTGCCGCGCCGCGCCGGGAGGTGGCGGCGGATGGCAGCCTCTCGTCTCTGGCGCGCCCTCGCGGCGAAAGCGTGTCCGAGCCGCCCTCCGCGAGAGACCCGGCGATGTCCGGGCGACGGGGCGGCCGGATCTCAGCTGTTCAGGCGGCGATAGGCCGTGATCGCCTCGTCGACGTCGTCGTAGACCACCGCCTGCCCGTTGATCAGGATGAGGGCCTGGCTGCAATACTCGCGGATCTGTTCCATGCTGTGGGAGATCAGGATCACGTCCGCGGTCTCGCGCCGCTTGTTGAACACCTCCGCGCAGCGCTTCTGGAAGCGCGCGTCGCCCACCGAGAGCGTCTCGTCGATGAGGTAGGTGTCGAAGGGGATCGCCATGCTCATCCCGAAGGCGAGCCGCGACCCCATGCCGGAGGAATAGGTGCTGACCGGCATGTTCAGGTAACTGCCGAGTTCGGAGAAATCCTCGACGAATTCGAGCACGCGCCGCGGATCCTCTCCATAGATCCGGGCGACGAAGATGACGTTGTCCCGCCCCGTCATCTTCGTGTTGAAGCCGCCTGCGAAGCCCAGGGGCCAGGAGACGCGAAGTTTGCGGGAGATGCGGCCCCGGGTTGGTTCCTCGACGCCGGCGATGAGCTTCATCGTGGTCGATTTGCCGGCGCC
>NZ_BPRD01000317.1 GCF_022179745.1 Methylorubrum podarium | reverse complement strand
ACGACCTGCCGCTCAACGTCTCCCGCGAGATGCTGCAATCGACGCCGACACTCCAGAAGATCCGCCGCGCCGTGACCACCCGCGTCATCAACGAGCTGTCGAGCCGCTCGAAGAACGCGGAGAAGGCCGAGGAGTACCAGAAATTCTTCGAGAATTTCGGGTCGGTGCTGAAGGAGGGCATCTACGAGGATTTCGAGCGCCGCGCCGAGATCGCGCTGCTCCTGCGCTTCCGTTCCTCGACGCAGGACGGCTGGACCTCGCTGCCCGATTACGTGTCGCGGATGAAGCCCGAGCAGGAGGCGATCTACTACCTCGTCGCCGACGACGTGGAGGCGCTGAAGAACTCCGCCCAGCTCGAAGGTTTTCGCGCTCGCGGCGTGGAGGTTCTGCTGCTGTCCGACCACGTCGACGCGTTCTGGCCGGAGCAGTTGGGCAAGTTCGAGGACAAGCCGCTGCGCTCGGTCACGCAGGGCGCGGCCGACCTCTCGAAGTTCAAGCCCGAGGGTGAGCAGGCCGAGGCGCCGCCGGTCGACAAGCTGGTGGCCGCCCTCAAGCTCGCGCTGGAGCCGGACGTCTCCGACGTGCGGGTCACCGACCGCCTCGTCGACAGCGCCGTGGTGCTCGCCGCCTCCGGCATGGGGCCGGACCTCCAGATGCAGCGCCTGCTGCGCCGGGCCGGCCGCGGCTTCGGCGGGTCCGCGCCGATCCTCGAGATCAACCCGCGCCACGCCCTGATCCGGTCGCTCAACGACCGGGCCGAGGCCGGCGAGGATCTGAAGGGGGAGGCCGGCACGCTGCTCGATCTCGCTCGGGTTCAGGACGGCGACACGCCCCGCGATCCGGTGGCCTTCGCCCGCGCCGTCGCGGAAGCGCTCGCGCGCGGCGCAACGACGCCGGGGCAGTAGCGGCGCGCGGACGGGGCGGGATGCGGAGGATCAGATCCGCGTCCCGTCATCGCGGGGCGGCGCGCCGCAGCGGAAGCGGGCGACCCGCCAGCGGTCGCCGTGCGCGTTCTGCCACGCCGCCATCTGCGGCTGGGCGACCGAGAGGCATTGCTGCGGGGTGACGATGTCCTCGTTGAAGCGATGGACCCGCATGACGCAATGGGTGGGGTTCGCAACCATGCAGGTCAGGAAGTAGAGGCCGTAGAGCATGCGCCGGGGCTCCGTGGTGGCGTGAGTCTCTCCTCCCGAGGTCGCTTCTTGACCGTCCGGTTTGCGTCATCGCAACGAGCGTGCCGGAAGTTCCCGCGACCCATGCACCGATGGCCCCTGGTGCGTGCGCGCAACGCCCGACACGATCGCGGGCGGCGGACGGATCACGGTCGGGCCCGGTCCGGCGGCGTTGACAGCCCTCCGCGATCCGCGCGAACACGCAGCCATGCCCGCCGACCTCACGCCCGATCCGCACTCCGCCCGCCTCGACCGGCGGGTGACCTGGGGCGTGATCGCCCTCGTGGCCGCGACCGTCCTGATCGGCGCCCTGGCCCCGCGCAGCGCCCACCACGCCGCGCCGACGCCGGTTCCGGCCTCGGAACCCGCGCAGGATCGGAACTGCGCCGAGTGGGGCGACGGCTGCAAGGTCTGCCGCCGCGACGGGGAGGAGACCGCCTGCTCGCTGCCGGGCATCGCCTGTACCCCCGGCCCGATGACCTGCCTGCGCGGCACCGGAGAACCGTGAACCGGCCGACGCTCCGCTTCGCGCCGAGCCCGAACGGCCGGTTGCATCTCGGCCACGCCTTTTCCGCCCTCTTGAACGCCCGCATCGCCCGGACCCTCGGCGGACGCCTGCTGCTGCGCATCGAGGACATCGATCTCGGCCGCGCCCGGCCCGAATTCGTGGCGGGCATCCTGGCCGACCTCGACTGGCTCGGCCTCCGCTTCCCGGAACCGATCCGCCGCCAATCCGAGCATTTTGCGGACTACGCCGCGGCGCGTGACCGGCTGGCGGCGCGGGATCTGATCTATCCCTGCTTCTGCTCGCGCGGGCAGATCGCCGCGGAGATCGCCCTCCGCGAGGCCCGCGGCGCGCCGATCCCGCGCGATCCCGACGGCACGCCGCTCTATCCCGGCACCTGCCGCCTGCGATCCGCCGACGAGCGGAGGGTCCGCCGCGAGCGGGGCGAGCCGCATACGTGGCGCCTCGACATGCCGGCCTCGCTCCGGGCCCTCTCCGAGCCTCCCGCCCTCCGCCGCTTCTCGCCCGATGACGGCGCGATGGAGACCGTCGCCGCCGATCCCGGCCGCTGGGGCGATGCGGTGATCGTGCGGCGCGACGTGCCGACGAGCTACCATCTCTCGGTGGTCTGCGACGACGCCGTGCAGGGGATCACCCACGTCGTGCGCGGGCAGGATCTGGAGGCGGCGACCGACCTGCACGCCCTGCTCCAACGCCTCCTCGGCCTTCCCGCGCCGGCCTATCACCACCACGCCCTGATCCGGGCGGCGGACGGCGAGAAGCTCGCCAAGTCGAAGGGATCCGAGTCCCTCGCCGACCTGCGCGCCCGCGGCGTGACCGCCGCGGATGTGTGGGCCGGACTCGGCTTCGCAATTCTTCGTTGATCCAGCGTCTCAAGGGGCTTGTGCCTTGTCGGGCCTTCAGGAATCCGTGAAGAGCGGCGAGCGGCCGTGAGGGGGCCAGGCACGATGCGATCGCTTCGCGCGATCCTGACTTTGTCGGCCTGGGCGCTCGCCGCACCCGTCTTCGGCCAGGAACCGGATCGTCCCGCCTCTTCCGCGTAGGATTTGGCGGTGATCGAGAACTGCCTCGCGGGCTGATGGAGAGCCGGGACTCGCTCAGGCAGCGGTAGGGACGGCGGCGCTCGGCCGCCTCACCGCATCGCGTCGCGCTGGGCCATCGCCGTCGCGGTCTTCGACTTCTGCATCGTCGTCTCGGTCTGGTCGCGCTGGCGCTTGAACTCGGCGAGCAGGCGCCCGTCGAGCTCGCGCCCGCGCGGCACGCGGATCTTCATCGGATCGACGAAGTGGCCGTTGATGATCACCTCGTAGTGCAGGTGCGCGCCGGTGGAGAGGCCGGTCGAGCCGACATAGCCGATCACCTGCCCCTGCCGGACGCGGCTGCCGGCGCTGACCCCGCGAGCGAAGCGGGACATGTGGTTGTAGGTCGTGACGTAGCCGTTGATGTGCTGGATCTCGACCCGGCGGCCGTAGCCCGAATCCCATTCCGCCTTGATGACGGTGCCGTTGCCGGCGGCGACGATCGGCGTGCCGATCGGGTTCGCCCAATCGACGCCGGTATGCAGCTTGGCGTAGCCGAGGATCGGATGGCGCCGGTAGCCGAAGCCTGAGCGCATGATGCCGTCGGCGATGGGCTTGCGGATCAGGAACTTCTTGAGCGAGCGCCCCTGCTCGTCGAGATAGTCGATCGAGCCGTCGTCGGGGGACTGGAAGCGGTAGACCTTGCGCGACTCGCCCCCGAGATTGAGCGCGGCGTAGAGCAGCTCCGGCCGCTCGGCGGCGGCGGGCCCCGCCTCCTCGTCGTAGGTGTAGAACAGGTCGATCCCGTCGCCGGAGGAGATGCGGCGCTGGAAGTCGATGTCGTAGCTGAAGATCCGGATGATGTCCTCGATCGTCGAGCGCGGCACGTCGTGGCGCGCGCCGGTCTCGTAGAGGCTCTGGTAGAGCCGCGGACCGCTGCCCTCGTCCTCCTCCTCGTCGTCCGGCGCCTCGGCCTGGGCCTGTTCGCGGGTCCGTCCCCGCGACTCGTCCACGGGCGGGGCGACCGGCACGAAGGCCCCGTGGTCGTTGATCGCCGCGATCGCCTGGACGCCGCTCTCGCCGAACAGCACGACCCGGGTCACCTGCCGCCCGTCGCCGGGCTTCGGGCCGGGCGCGACCTGGACGCGGAACTGCTGCCCCTCCGACAGGGCCGCGACCTTGGCCCGGCCGCCGAGCGCCGTCACGATGCCGGCGATCGCCGCGTCCGACGCCTGCCCCGTCGCCTTGAGCGCGCCGTCGAGGGTCTCGCCGCGCTTGAGCGCGAGATCGCGCTCCTCGACGAGCGGCGCCTCGCCGGACCGCAGCTCCACCTTGGCGAGCTTCGTCACGTTCTCGGGGACGACGAGCACCTCGATCGACTTGAACGGGCTGGTGTCCTCGCCGAGCTTGCCCTTGGCGCTGCCCTCGCCGAACCCGGCGAAGGCCGAGCCCTGCTGCAGGGTGCGCGAGAGCAGGATCTGCGGTGCCAGCGGCAGGGCCGTGCGGCGCCCGGCCTCCGCCGCGAGGCGACGCTCCTCCTCGATCTGCGCGGTCACGTCCTCGTCCGAGAGCGCGGGCGCGCCCGGATCGATGGCGATCTCGGCGAGGTCGCGCTTGACCACCGTCACCTCGGCGCCCGGCGCGTCCGCCGCACCCGGATCGGGCGCGCGCTCCTGCGGCTCGTCGGAGACGAACTTCATCGGGTCGAAGCGCGGGATGTCGCTGGCGAACACCCCCGTCGACATCGACAGGTTGGACGAGATCCGGACGAAGGGCCGGACCTTGATGATCTCCCGGTCGCCGAGCCGCACCGTCACCGGCGTGCGAAAACTCTGCTTGGCCGAGGCGATCATCAGGTTGCGCACGAGCCGGTCGCCCTTCTGCGCGGAGGCGATGCCGGATTCCTCGACGGAGGGGAGCTGCGTCTGCGGACGCGGCCCAAGATTCGGCCGATCCGAGACGGCGGCGAGCGACCCCTCGCCCTGGAGCGAGACGTGGATCGCCGCACCCATCAGGAGCACGCCGGTGATGCCGGTGAGCGCGCTGGCGCAGAGCCAGCGCAGGTTGACGTCGCGGCGGTCGATCTGCCGGGCATCCGCGCCCAGAAGGTTGAGCGGCGGCTCGACGCCCCGCGGAAGCGTCGGCGGGCGCGGCTTCGCCGTCCCGGCCGTTCCCCCGATCTTCAGTCGCTCGCGCGTCACGGACTTCCTCTGCGTCGGCGCTTCGGACCGGATTTTGCCGCTTCCTCCTACCAGACTCGCGCGCCAGGGGCGACACGGGACTTCGAGGCACGACGCGGGGCCGACATCCCGGATGTCCGGGGCCAGCATGTCCAGATTGAGGCGATGCAGCGCTCATCGCCGAGACGCCCCGACGATGCTGTCGCAAAGCTGTGATGTCGACGTGCTCAGTTGGGGAACTTTTTTCGATCCGGACGTTGACGCCCGAACGACGACCCCATAAATGCTGCCTCACCGACGGGGCGCCGCGGTCCACCAGGTGGTGGAACGGGTGTTTCGCTGGTCTTCGGGATTGTCGG
>NZ_BPRD01000316.1 GCF_022179745.1 Methylorubrum podarium | reverse complement strand
ACCTCGGCGATGTCCTTGGCGTTCTCCTCCGGGATCAGCACCGTCTTGATGCCGCCGCGGAGCGCCGCGCCGAGCAGCGCGATCACGTCGCGGGCGGCGAGCCGCCCGTCGGCGAAGCGCTCGGCGAGGCCGGCGAGGTCGCCCGCGCCGAGGGCGTCCTCCAGTTCGGCGAGCGCGCCGAGGGTGAGGCAGAGCGTGTAGCGCTCGGCTCCCAGAGTCAGCGGCACCTCGCCGCGTCGGCGGTTGGCCATGGTCACGCCCCCGCGAAGCTCAAGGGGCCGGCGGAATCGAGGGCGATGTCGAAGGTCACCTCGCCCGCATGCTCGCCGCGGTATTCGAGGCTCGTGATCTGGAACAGCCCCTCGATCGTGCCGAAATCCGGCACGACGATCTGGAACAGGCCGATCACGCCGTCGAAGAACATCTGGCGCAGGCGCGCGTCGGAGGCCTCGTCGCGGAACACGCCCGAGCCCGCCACCGCGGCGCGGCGCACGCCCGCGCCGGCCAGCAGCTCGCGCCAGCGCCCGGCGGAATCGGCGTTGGTGACGTCCACCATCTCGGCGTTGAAGGTGAGCTGCCGGGCGCGCAGGCCCGCCACCGCGACGAAGCCGCCGGCCCCGTTGCTCACCCGGACCAGGAGGTCCCTGCCCTTCTGTGCGCTCATGCTCGCGGCTCCGGCGTTCGTGGACAACAGGTCAGGCGGCGACCTCGGTCACCGCCTCGAAGGACAGGGTCGTGCGCGCCTCGCCGGTGCGCTCGTCGCGCAAGGCAGCGAGGCTCTTGAGGCGCAGCAGGACGAGGACGTGGCCGCTGAGGGTGAGGTCGGCCTCGTCGAGGCTGGCGGCGATCTGCTCGGCCACCTCCAGGGCCGAGCGGGCCGAGCCCGGCTTGGCGAAGACCGTCAGCGCGAAGGCGTGGCGGTGGCGCCGGGCGCCGTCGACGGAATCGTCGCTCACCTCGCTCGGCCCGAACAGCGCGTAGACCGGGGCGGCGCCCCGCGGCGGCTCGTCGTAGAGCCGCAGGCGGCCGCCCATCAGCGCGGCCAGCGGCACATCGCCGGAAAGGTGCGCGAGGAGGCCGGCGCGCAGGGCCAGGAGGGGGCTCGATCGGGTCACGGGGAAGCCTCCTCGATCACCTCCTCGACCTCGCAGACGAGGTCGCGGCGGCGCCCGTCGGGGTCGCCGGCCGCGCGGATCGCGAAGCGGCGCGTCCCGTCGGCGAGCCGCATCGCCGGGGTGACGCCGGGGCGGTAGCGCAGGCCGACCCGGTAGAGACCGGGCCGGTCGTCGCGCCCACCGCGGGGCGCGGCGGTGCTGCCGAGCGCCTCCAGCGAGCCCCACAGCACAGGCCCAGCGACGTAGCGGCGGAGCCGGCCGCCGAACCCGTCGGGCTCGTCCACCGGGAGTTCGAGCACGAGGCGCCGCCGCCGCGCGCCGAGCGGCCTGTGTGTCATGGTCGGTCTCCGGGGATCGGGATCAGAGCCGCATCCGGCGGCAGGCGGCGGCGAGCCCCGCCGCCTCCGGCGGGAGAGGCCGGGGCGTGCCCTCGCGGCCGGCATCGCCCCGGTTCTCGAACCAGTCCGCAACCGTCAGGCGCAGGGCCTGGACCAGCGGCTCGGGGACCGGCGGCCCCTCGCCGCCGCAGCCGGCGTTCACCTCGACCAGCGCCGAGGCCGTGCCGAGCGGCGGCAGGTCCGGCCCGAACAGGAGGCAGGGCGCCTCCCACGGGTCGGGGCCGACCCGGATCGGCCCCGGCTCGATCTCGGTGACGGTGCCGCCCGCATCGACCCGTCCGGCGCGGAGGATTGCGACGAGCGGGCTCAAGGGGAGCGGCAGCAGACCGAGCCGGGGCCAGGCCGCCAGCACCACCCGGAAGCGGGCGGGCCGCAGCAGACGGCGCGCCGCCGCCTCGACCGCCGCCCGCGCCGCGGGGATCAGGCGGGTGATCAAGGCATCCTCGGCGGTCTCGTCGGAGGCGAGCCGGAGATAGCCGCGCATCTCGGCGAGGCTCAGCGGCTCGACGCCGGTCTCCTCGACGCGTATCGGGATCATGCCGTCTTCTCCTGAAAGCGTTTTTCGCCATCGATGCGCGCGCCGAACCCGTCCGCCGCTCCCGCGGCGCGCCACACCCTCCGTGCCGCGACCCTCGCGCTTCTGCTCATCGCCGCCCCGGCCCCCCCGGCCGGGGCCATCGTCGGCGGCCGCGAGGGTGCGGAGGTGCCGGGCGCGGCCTCGACGGTGATGGTGCTGACCTCCGGCGGCGGGGTCTGCTCGGGGGTCGTCGTCGCCCCCGACGCGGTGCTGACCGCCGGCCATTGCGTGGCGGGCGTGGGCGAGAACCGCGTGCATTACCGCGACGCGGCGGATCGCCCGGTCCTGGCCGAGGTCGCCGCCCGCAGCCTGCATCCGGCCTATGACGGCGACGCCATCCGCGGGCGCACCCGCTCCATCGACCTCGCCCTGCTGCGCACTCGCGAGCCCCTGCCCGGCCGTTTCGTGCCGGCGACCTTGAGCGCCGCGATGCCGCGGGCGGGCCAGAGCGTGACGCTGGCCGGCTACGGCGCGGTCCGGGGCAACGACCGGCGCTCGATCGGCCGCTACCGCGGCGCGGCGCTGACCGTGATCGAACCCTACGGCCCGAGCCGCATCCTGGTCTGGATGCAGGCAGCGGGGGCCGGCGGTTGCCAGGGCGATTCCGGCGGGCCGATCTTCGAGGACGCCGCGGTGATGGCCCTGGCCGCCTGGGTCAAGGATGCCTGCGGCGGGCTGACCCAGGGCATCCTGCTCGGGCCGCAGCGGGGATGGATCGACCGGACGCTCGCCGGGTGGGGCCTCGCGGCGCGCTGGTGACGTCCTTAACCGATCGTGACCGTCCCGCCGCCGCGGGCGCGGAACCGGAGCTTGGCCGCCGAATTGCCTTCGGATACGCTTCAACCGGTCCGGGATTCGGCCGCAGCACCCCGCGGCACGCGCCCAGGCCCTGGAGAACGGAAAAAATGGTTGCGAGCCCCCTTCGCGCGTGCCTGTTCGGTGCCCTGCTGGGGCTCGTCCCGCTCTCGGCCCAGGCCGTGGTCGAGGGCCGCGCCTCCCGCGATCCCGGAGGCCTGCGCGCCTCGGTGGTGCGCATCGAGAGCACGCAGGGCGAGATCTGCTCGGGCACCCTGATCACGCAGGACATCGTCCTCACCGCGGCCCACTGCGTGATGCACAAGGCCGGCTACAACGTCGTCGTGGTCGATCCGAACTTCCGCCAGCGCCGCCTGCGCGCCGTCGCGGTCTCGATGCATCCCGACTTCGTTCCCGGCACGACGCCGGAGGAGCAGCCGGGCATCGACCTCGCCCTGATCAAGCTGGAACAGCCGGTCGGCCCCGGCTTCCGCCCGCTCGATCCCCGCGGCGGCGCGATCACCACCGGCGACAACGTGGACATCGCCGGCTTCGGCGTGCTCGCCGAGAACCGCCGCAACACCGCGCGGACGCTGCGCACGGCGCATCTCGTCTCGATCGGCTCGCTGCAGGTCGCCAACCGCGTCACCGTCGTCACCGACGCGCGGCGCATGGCCGAGACCGCGGGGGCCGGCGCGTGCCTGGGTGATTCCGGCGGCCCGATCCTGCGCGGCGGCCAGATGGTCGGCGTGGTGAGCTGGTCGAGCGGCGCCATGCGCCAGGACCGGCGCGCCCGCACCGCCTGCGGCGGCTTCACCGCCGTGACGCCCACCGGCGAGCACGCGAGCTGGATTTCCTCGCGCGCCGCCGAGATGGAGGCGATGAGCCCCGACATGGCGGCGGCGCAGGCCGGGCGCACCGAGTGGATGGCCCGGCCCGCCCGGCGTCGAAACTAAGTGTCTCCAGAGCCCCCTGCCGGTACCAGAACGGGAACGATCGGTGGCCAGGGTGTTGTGAGGCTTCGAAGCCGCCCCGTGGCCAAAATTTTCTCACCGGAGAAAACCAGCTGATCCCGGATCGACTTTTGCTCGATCAGAACGCTTTGGCAGCGCCTGTGACCCTGACTTCGACATCGAAATCGCCGAAGTGATCGGGTAATTCACCGGCTGCAGAGAGTGATTGAGCGAAGACCTTCACGGCCCAGTTGCTGCCGCTCTCGTTTAGGCCGAGTCCGACTGCCAGATCGTTCCGACCGGTCACATATTTCGAGGCGAAAGCGTCCTTCGCAGCCTGGGCAGCCGGCTTGGACGACCGCAGCCTCTCGCGTTGGTTCGACATGATCGATTCCCTCAACGGCCTGTATAGATTTCCAGATCGAGTTGCTCAAGAACCAGCCCGATCGGGTTTGCATAGGTGATGCCGTAGGTACCGCGGCTGCGGGTCTCGGTTCCGGCGAAGAGCAGGGCTGCGGGACGCCCATCCTGTGTGAAGATGATGGAGCCACTGTCGCCCCCCTTCGAGAAGTGCCCCTCCCTTCCCTCGATCGCGATCTGCCCGTCGAAACGAGCAAGTTTCACGCCGGCACCGAAGGCCATCTGGACAACGAGGTTGTCGACATCGACGGCCGTCACGCGCCCCGTGGTGTACCCCGTGGTTCGTCCGACTTTGTGGACGAAATCCTGTTCGAGGAGCAGATCGTCGATCGCGCCGACGGGCCACACGTTCTTCGCATCATGGGGATCGCTGAAGCGATCGGGATTGCACCCGACTTCGGAAAGAAGATAAGCGAAAGCACAATCGACGCGGTTTACGGCACCGGGTGAGAAATCCAGTTCGACGAACTGATAGAGTGCTGCGACGGCATCTGCCGGATTGCTGTGCTGCCCGCCATCGGCTCTTCCCGGCTGGAGAATGATATCGCCCGGCTTGGCCTTGTTGTTGTTCGCCAAGACATGATTGTTGGACAGAAAGCCGATACCGCCGCCTTCACGGCTCCGGCAGAAACAACCTAACGTTCCAGCGGTGATGCGGCGATGGCCGACCGAAGCGCCGATTGTCAGAGGGCGGTAGCGTCCTCCGTTGAGGACGGCACGCCGACGGGCAGGCCCAGTGAAGATGACCCGGACTTCGCCTCGAGCGATGCGTGCGGCGCGCTCGACGACAGGATGCTGGCGCAACTTGTTGTGCTGAATGAATATGCCAAGCTGCAATTCATCTGGATTCGCGTTGTGGCCATCCGGACGCAGGATGCCAACTGCAATCATCTCCTTCGGATCGATCTTCTTCTGTCTTCGAGCCACGGCAATATCTTCAAAGCTCTCAGTCCCAGGCATCGGACTGAAAGTCGGGCCGGTGCTGTCGATACCCTGCGCGGATAAAACCTCCTCGAATCTGAACGCCCCGGCGAAGACTTCGGCCTTGGCGTTTCGCGCTCCATCGAAATTCATACGACAACATCCTGACGTCACTACGGTCGCATCTTAAAGCACATTCAAGCGCTGCGGGAGTCGGAGGTTCCCAGAAATTTCCCCTAGGTTGATAAAATCGCCCAAGTTTCACAGAATGATGCATAATTGTCGGTTTATGATGCGTAAGAGCGTGGACGCCCGGCTCGGCGCCCACGCTCAGAAAGGCACTCAGGCGAACCGGAGCAGCTTGATCGCGGCGAAGTCCTGCACCCCGCCGCCGACGCGCTTGGTGGTGTAGAACAGCACGTAGGGCTTGGCGGAATACGGATCGCGCAGGGTTCGCAAGCCGACGCGGTCCACGACGAGGTAGCCGCGCCTGAAATCGCCGAAGGCGATGGAGTGGCTCCCCGCCGACAGGTCCGGCATCGCCTCGGCCTCGACGAGCGGGAAGCCCATCAGGGTCGCGGCCCGGTCGGCGGCGAGCGGCGGCTGCCAGAGATAGTTGCCGTCCGCGTCCTTGAACTTGCGGATCGCGCTCTGCACCCGTCGGTTCATGACGAAGCTGGCGCCCTGCCGATAGCCGGCGCGGAGGGCATAGATCAGATCGAACAGCACGTCGCTCGGATTGCTCGCGGCGAAGGCCCCCGCCGCCCCCGTCGCGACGAAGCCGAGCTTGCCCGGCACCCAACTCGCGTTGGCGACCGTGTCGGAGCTGAGAAAGCCCTTCGGCCGGCCGACGCCGTTGCCGGTGACGAAGGCGACGCTCTCCTGCTCGGCGAACGCCGTCTCCACCTCCTCCGCGAGCCAGGCATCGATGTCGAGCACCGCGTCGTCGAGGAGCGTCTGCGTCGCCGCCGGCATGGCGTAGAGTTCCATCGCCGGAAAACTCAGCTCGGACAGGCTCGGCGCATCGGTCTGCGGCCGGGGCGCGGTCTCGGCGACCCAGCCGGCGGCGGGACCGTTGACCGAGACCGCCCGCTTGTACTGCCCGCCGGAGACCACGCGCACCGTGGCGATGGCGCGGATTGGCGAGATCTCGGCCAGGCGCCGCAGCACCTCGCGCTCGATCGTCGAGGGCACGAGGTAGCCGCCGTCCGGTCCCGACCCGGCGGAGAGCGCCTTCTCCTCCAGCCGCTTGAGGCCGGCACTCTCGCCGGCCCGGACGTAGAGGTCGAAGGCCGCCTTGTGCTCGGTGGCGGAGGCGTCGCGCGGATTATCCGTCCCGCCGAGCGGCGGGCGGGCACGGTCGAGGCTGATCCGGTCGAGGCGGTTCTTCGCCTGATCGAGCGCAGCGTCGATACGGGCGAGCTTCTCCTCCGTCACCACGTCGGCGGTGAGCCGGGTCTCGATCTCGGCGAGGCGGACGTCGTTGGCCTCCTTGAACGCCTCGAAGGCGCGGGCGAACTCGTCGAGCACCGCCTCGGTGCCGAAGCCCGCCGCCTTGTTCTCGGCCAGGCCGGCGGGGGCCTTCGTCTCGAAATGCATCTCGGTCATGGCATCCTCATCGGTGCAGGAAGGGAAGGGTCAGGCGCGCGCCGCGAGCGGCGGGGTCGCGAGGCGCGAGCGCGGCGGAACGAAGGGGCGCGGGGCCGCGGCGCGGATCACCCGCGCCTCGGGCTGGAGCGGGAAGGTCACCAGCGAGACCTCCCAGAGGTCGACGGCGATCAGCCGCCGCCCGCCGCGCTCGGGCGAGGCCCGCACCACGCGAAAGCCGATGGACAGCCCGTCGAGGGCACCCTCGCGCATCAGCGCATCGATCTCGCGGGCGCGCTGGACCGCGAGGTTGAGGCGGCCGGCGACGCGCAGGCCCCGGGCGTCCTCCTTGAGGGAGAGCCAGGAGCCGATCGGCTCGGCCGGATCGTGCTGCCACAGCATCCGCACGCCGTGCGAACCCCGCCGGGCGAGGCTCGCGGCGAAGGCGCCCGGCGCGACAGTATCGCGGCCGAGATCGGGCACGCCGAACAGGCTGGCGTAGCCGGTGAAATGGCCATCCATCGAAGGACCTCGGAAAGGAGAGATGAACGGGCTCTGCCCGAATCCCGCCGGGGCCTCAGGCCCCGGACCCCGGAACTTTGGCCGGATACCCCACAGCCTCGCGTTTCTCCGCCACCGAGAGGAAATCGGCCCCCTGCACCCGGCGCCAGAGCGACTCGCGCTCGGCAGCGAGCGCTTCGACCGCGTCGAGATCCGGCTCTAGCCGCGCCGGGCCGAAGGCGGGCTCGAGCCAGCGCGCGAGCGAATCGGCGGTGCGGCGCACCAGCGGGATCACCGTCTGGCGGTAGAAGGCGCGGTTCGCCTCGGCGTAGTTCGCGTGGGTGTTGTCACCGGGAAGCCCGAGCAGCAGCGGCGGGACGCCGAAGGCAAGGGCGATCTCGCGGGCAGCGGCGGCCTTCGCCTCGACGAAGTCCATCTCCTTCGGCGAGAGCGAGAGCGGGCGCCAGTCGAGCCCGCCGTCGAGGAGGAGCGGGCGGCCGGCATTGGCGCTGCCCTGGTAGCTCGTTTCCAGCTCCGCCTTGAGCCGGCTGAACTGCGTGTCGCTGAGCGCGGCGCCGGTCGAGGGCGCGAAGACCAGGGCGCCGGAGGGGCGCGCGGCGTTGTCGAGCAGCGCCTTGTTCCAGGCGCCGGCCGCGTTGTGGATGTCGAGCGGGACGGCGGCCGCCTCCATCGGCGAGAGGCCGTAATGGTCGTCGAGCGGGTTGAACAGCGTCAGGTGCAGGATCGGCGGCACCGCCCCGGCCTGCTCGTAGCGGATGCGCCGGCCGCCGACGCTGTACTCGTAGGCCGCCGGCCAGCCGTCGGCGCCGGCCACGACCTGCATCCGGTCGGGGCGCAGGGAGAACAGTTCGCGCGGCGTTCCGTCGATCTCGACGGCTTCGAGATAGGCGTTGCCCGAGACGAGGAGGTGCCCGTACACGCCGTCGAGGAAGCGCATTCCGCCCTCGCGCGGGTTCGGCCGGGCGAGCAGCGCCATCAGCGGATGCGCGTCGTCGGCGCCGGCCAGCGTCAGCGGCAGGGAGGCTGCCGCCTCGGCGACCAGCCGGACCGCGCGGTGGACGACGGCGTTGCGCTGGAAACCCTCGCGGGCGAGCGCCGCGTAGTCCCGCGCGGTCCAGACCGCGCGTCCCTCGCCGTAGAGGGCAACGGCCGCGCTCGCCTTCGTCGCCGGGACGAAGCCGGCGGCCCTCGCGAGCCGGGCGATGAATCCAGGCATGGCACATCCCCGCCCAACAGTGTTTCACGTGAAATTAACCGCGCCCGCCGTCACAGCCGGCGGATGCGCGGCTCCGCATTCGGCGCGAGCATCAGGTGCGTGAGTGCCCAGACGAGCGCGTCGAGACGGTCCGGCGACCCGCCGCCCGGCAGGCCGCCGGGACCGAAGGCGCACATCTCGTCCTCCAGCGCCGGCAGCGGGCCGACATGGCGGACCCGCCCCTGCGCGTAGAGCAGCGAGACCGGTTCCGCCCGCAGCAGCTTGCCCCGCGTCGCCCGCACGGTGACCACCGGCACGCTCGGGTCGGCCTCGGTCAGCACCGCGACGACCATCTCGCCGCCCTGGTTGACCTCCGCCACCAGGGCGTCGGCACTCAGGCGGTGGTAGAGCGCGAGCGCCGCACGGGCCCAGGCCGCGGGCGCCGCCTGCTCCAGGGTCGCGTCGGCGAGCACGTAGGCGGTGCCGTCGGCGGCGAGTCCCGCCGCGACGATCCCGCAGGCATCGGCCCCGGCCCGCGACGAGGCCGGCGGATCGACCGCGACGGCGATGCGCTGCAGCGGCGGCGCCTGCGCGACACGGGCGCGCTCGACGATGTCGCGGGTCCAGAGCGCGTCCGGACGATCCTCGATCAGTTCGCCGTCGAGTTCCTGGCGCCCGAGGCGGGTGCCGGCGTAGCGCCCGACCACGTCTTCGAGGAAGCTCGGCGCGAGGTTCTCGGCATTGTCGGCGGTGCGCGAGCGCGTCACCACCGTGCGCGGATCGGCGAGCAGCCGGCGGATCAGCGGCACCGGCCGCGGCGTCGTGGTGACGAGGCCGCGCGGATGCGTCCCGAGCCGCAGGCCGAACTGGATCATGTCGTAGGCGGCCTCGGCCTCGCGCCACTTGGCGATTTCATCGGACCACGCCGCTCCGAATTGCGGGCCGCGCAGGGAGTCCGGCTCCTCGGCCGAGAAGGCGAGCGCCACGGCGCCGTTGCCGAACACGACTCGACGCCGCGACGGCTGCCAGACCGGCGGGGCGCCGCCGAGCCGCGGCAGCGCGAGAAGGCCGGACGGCCCCTCGACCATCACGTCGCGCACATCCGCAAAAGTCTCGCCGATCAGGGCGATGCGCTCGACGGGCACCTGCGAAAACACCGGATCGCCGTGGGCGAGGCCGCGCACCCACTCGGCGCCGGTCCGGGTCTTTCCCGAGCCGCGCCCGCCGATCACCGCCCAGGTCGTCCAGTGTCCCGGCGGCGGAAGCTGGTCGTGCCGGGCGCGGTGGAGCCAGTCGGCCTCAAGCAGGCGCAGATGCTCCGGGGGGAGCCGGCTCAGGAACGCCGTCATCCGGCTCCGCCGCCGCGAATGCAGCATAGCGGCGCGCGATATCCGCGCGGATCGCCACGAGGTCGGCGACGGACAGGGAGGCTCGGCCGGTCGCTCCATCCGTGCCTCCCGCGCCCGCGGCCCGGTCGGCCGCCCTCATGTCGTCGAGCAAATTCTTCAGCCCGCCGAGATCGCGCAGCACCTTCGCGGAGTCGAACCCGGCGGGCGGCGGCTCGGTATCGAGGATCGCGTCGAACCGCGCGATCTGCCGCTCGATATGGCTGAGCAGCCGCGCCCGCAGCCGCCCGGCATCGGGCGTTCTCCTGCGGACCTTCCTGGGCGCTGGTTTCGAGGGCGCGCTCGCCTCGGGCTCACCGCGTGGCTCGGAGGGGTCCGGCATCGCGGGGTCTCCATCCACACTTCTCGAGCGTGCCCTCTACCTACACGGGGAGCGTCGCGCTGTCAACCTATAAATTCCTATTACGGAGAAATCGAGGAATTTGGTCTTTTCTCTTAGGTTCAGTCCTGGGCGATCGCTTCTCTCCCGCACGCCGGCTGGCTGTGAATTTTTCCATAGAAGAGGAACGCGAACGGAGCCTCGCCGGTAGAGAAAGCAAGGAGCGCGCCCCGCCGCCTCCAGCAAACGGGAGACAGCACGATGCTCAAAGGTGGACTCCTCTGGCTGATCGGCATTCCGCTGCCGATTATTCTTCTGCTGTGGTTCTTCGGGGTGTTCTAATACGCTTCCCGGTTGATTCCTTCGGTTTCTCCTCGGTCATTGCGAGGCGAAGCCGTGG
>NZ_BPRD01000315.1 GCF_022179745.1 Methylorubrum podarium | reverse complement strand
GGCGGCCGTTGGCGCCGAGGCGGACCGTCTTGCGGGCGCGCGCGGCCACCGGCGCAGCAACCTTCGACGCACCGGCGACGGCCTGCTTCAACATCTCTTCGGGCGAGATCTTCTCGGCCGGCACCTTCGCCCCGTTCTTGCCTGCTTGGACCGTCTCCGACATGGCAAAGGCTTTCCGCTGACGAGGTCGGCAGACCTCGAACGATGATCCACACGACGGACCGGGAAGCGGTCAGCTTCGACCGGACCTCGCACCCGCTCGGCAAGCTCCGCAGCAACTTCGCCGCCCGATCTCGGTCGAAGCGGAGAAAGTCACCCGCAAGACATGGCGTCGGGCGTTCAAGCATTTCGTTAACGATGTTTGTTTACTGAAAGGTTACCGCCGTCGCGTGCTGCCGCTCACGACCATCCGGCAACGCGATCGACGCGACATCGTCCCGGACATTGGTCGCCGGACCCTGTGCGGCAGGTCGTCGACATCGCGGGCAAGCCTGCCGGCAGCGCCACCGGAGATGAGGCTCCGGCGCATCCGGCGCCCGGTATCGATCGGCCGGGAGCCCGTGGGCGGCTCGCCCTTCGGCACGGTGCCCCCGAAGGGTCGGCCGCGATTGATCTTTCTCGCATGCTGCAGGTTTGCCGTTCGGGGACGATGCGAAGCCGTGCCGGGGAACGACTGTGATGCGTGAGCGACATCGGCGCGGCTTCGATCACGTCGGGCTTCGTCGGGAGGAACCGGACGTGCGCGAAGGCGATCTCGAATCGTAGCGATGCCAGGATGGGCGTGCGGAAGGCGTCTCGCGCGGGATGGTGCAGATCTTTCATCCGGGGGCGGACACCGTCGCCCGCGTCGTGCTCGCCTCCATCGGTGCCGTTCCGGTCCTGGCGGTGGGCCTCGCCTACACGTTGTGGCGCTCGCCCTACGTGACGGCCCAGGACGTGACCCGCGAACAACCGGTGCCGTTCAGCCATGAGCACCATGTCGGCGGCCTCGGGATCGATTGCCGCTACTGCCACACCTCGGTGGAGAAGGCGGCATTCGCCGGCATCCCGCCGACCGAGACCTGCATGAGCTGCCACTCGCAGGAATGGACCAACGCGCCGATGCTGGCGCCGGTGCGCCAGAGCCTCGCCGAGGGGCGACCGCTGACCTGGAACCGGGTCCACAACCTGCCGGCCTACGTCTACTTCAATCACTCGGTCCACGTGGCCAAGGGCGTCGGCTGCTCGACCTGCCACGGCCCCGTCCAGACCATGAAACTGATGCGGCAGACGGCCCCGCTCACCATGGGCTGGTGCCTCGACTGCCATCGCGACCCCGCACCGAACCTCCGTCCGCACGAGGCGGTGTTCGACATGGCCTGGAAGCCGCCCGCCGATCAGGCCGTGATCGGCGCCCGCTTCGTCGAGGAGCGCCACATCAAATCGCCCGAGCGGCTGAGCGAGTGCTCGATATGCCACCGCTGACCCCGCCCTCGCGCCGCGAGGCACTGCGCCTCCTCGGCGCCGGCATCACGCTCGCCGCGGGCGGCTGCTCCAGACCGGTCGAGACCATCGTGCCGTACGTGCGGGCGCCCGAGCAGCTCCTGCCCGGCGTGCCGGTGCGCTACGCCACGACCCTCTCGCTCAGCGGCTGGGCGCGCGGGGTCCACGCCATCGCCGTCGACGGGCGGCCGATCAAGATCGAGGGCAATCCGCTGCATCCGGCAAGCCTCGGCGCGACGGACGTGTTCGCGGAGGCGGCGATCCTCGACCTCTACGACCCCGACCGCTCGCGCACGGTGACCGAGCGGGTGGGCGGCATCGCCTCCTGGGACATGTTCGAGCGGGCGCTGAGCGGGCCGCTCGCGACGGTGCAGGCAGCCCGCGGGCGCGGCCTGCACCTCGTCACCGGCCGCGTCACCTCGCCGACGCTCGCCCGCCAGATCGATACGCTGCTGCGCGCGCTGCCGGAGGCGGCGTGGCACGTTCACGAGCCGGTCGATGACGGGAATGCGGAGCGCGGAGCCGAACTTGCCTTCGGCCGACGCCTGCGCGCCCTGCCCCGGTTTGAGCGGGCCGAGACGATCCTGTGCGTCGGGGCCGACCCGCTCGGGGCCGGACCGGACCAGATCCGGCTCGCGAACGCCTTCGCCGACCGCCGCCGCGACCGGGAGCGGTTCGGCCGCCTCTACGTCGCAGAGGCGGCGCTGACCCTGACGGGGGTCAAGGCCGACGCGCGGCGGGCCGTCCACCCCCTCGATCAGCCTGGGGTGCTGGCGACGGTGGCCAACGCGCTCGGCGCCGGCCTGCCCGCACCCGAACTGCCCGAAGCCGCCCGGCGGTTCGCCGAGGCCGCCGCCGAGGATCTCAAGGCGCACGAGGGCCGCGCGCTCGTGCTCGCCGGGGCCGCACTCGCGCCGGAGGGCCACGCGCTCGCGCACTGGATCAACGCGCGCCTCCGGGCGCCCGTCGACTTCATCGTCCCGCCCGACGAGATCGAGGGGCGAGCGCCCGCGACCCTTGCCGATCTGGCCGGCGCGCTCGACCGCGGCGCGGTGACCTGCCTCGCGATCCTCGACGCCGATCCGGTCGCCACGGCACCACCCGAGCTCGACCTCGCCAAGCGCATCGGGCGCGCCCGGTTCAGCGTCCATGCCGGGCTCTACGGCGACGAGACCGCGGGCGCTACCCACTGGCACCTGCCGCTGACGCACGAGCTGGAGAGCTGGTCGGATCTCCGCGCGACCGACGGCACCGCGAGCCTGGTCCAGCCGCTTCTGCGACCGCTCTACGATGGGCGCTCGCTCCACGAGATCCTGCCGCTCTTCGCCGGCCGCACGGCGACGGCGGGCTACGCTCTCGTCCGGGAGACGTGGCGGCAGCGCGGGGGCGCGGATTTCGAGGGCTGGTGGCGCCGCTGCCTGCACGACGGGAACATCGAGGGGACCGCCGCACCGACCCTTCAGCCCGGCGAGCCGCGCCTGATCCCGCTGCCGGAATCCCGCCGGAGCGACGGTCTCACCGTCGAGCTGCGGCCGGATCCATGCCTCTGGGACGGGCGCTTCGCCAACAATGCGTGGCTTCAGGAATGCCCGAAGCCGATCTCGAAGCAGGTCTGGGGCAACGCGCTCGCGCTCTCCCGCGCCGAGGCCGGGCGGCGCGGGCTCGAGGCCGGCGACGTGGTGCGCGCGAGCGCGGGCGGCCGCATCATCGAGGTGCCGGTGATCATCGAGTCCGGGGTCGCCGACGGCGTCGGCGTGCTGACCCTCGGCTACGGCCGGCAGCGGGCCGGCGCCATCGGCAACGGCGTCGGCACGGATGCCTACGCTCTGGCGAGCGGCGCCTCGCCCTGGCTCGTGACCGGCGTCGATCTCGCGAAGACGGACAGGACCGAGACGATCCTGCGCACGCAGAACTACGTCGAGCTCGAAGGCGAAACCCGAAAGCTGTTCCGGCAGATCGACCTTTCCACCCTGACACGTGCGGAGCCGAAAGGCATCGGCGCGGACCAGCCGAGCCTCCTCACGCCGTGGAAGGGCGATGCCGACGGCCATGCCTGGGCGATGGTGATCGACACCGACGCCTGCATCGGCTGCAACGCCTGCGTCGTCGCCTGCCAATCCGAGAACAACGTCCCCGTCGTCGGCCCGGAAGAAATCGCGCGCGGCCGGATGATGCACTGGCTGCGGATCGACATCTACGACGAGGGCAGACCCGAGTCACCGCGGGCCGGGTTCCAGCCCGTGCCCTGCATGCATTGCGAGCACGCGCCCTGCGAGCCGGTCTGCCCCGTCGCGGCCTCGGTGCATGACGGCGAGGGCCTGAACCTTCAGGTCTACAACCGCTGCGTCGGCACCCGCTTCTGCGAGGCGAACTGCCCCTACAAGGTCCGCCGCTTCAACTTCTTCGGCTACGCCGACGGCCAGCCCTACGCCCATCTCGGCGCGGAATCGGTGAAGGCACAGCGCAACCCGAACGTCACGGTGCGCGCCCGCGGCGTGATGGAGAAGTGCACCTACTGCGTCCAACGCATCGCCACCGAGCGGCAGGCGGCCGAGCGCGACGGCCGGGAGATGGACGCGGTCGCCACCGCTTGCCAATCCGCCTGCCCGACGCGGGCGATCCGGTTCGGCGACCTCGCCAAGCCCGGCACCGGCATCGCCGCGATGCGGCAGGATCCGCGCCACTACGCGCTGATGGAGGAGCTGAACACCCGCCCGCGGACGACCTACCTCGCGAACCTCCGCGCGCCGAACCCGGACCTGAAGGAGGATCACGCGTGAGCGGCAGGGACCAGCCGCATCGGTGGATCGCCCGCGAGCGCCTCGGCTACGCCGAGATCTGCGCCGCGGTCGCGGACCCGATCCAGAGACGCGGGCCGGGCCGTGCCTGGGTCATCGCCATCCTCGGGGTGCTGCCGCTGGTGCTCGTCACCATAATCGCCATCGGCGCGGTGCTCACCGTCGGCATCGGCCTTTCGGGGGTGAACACCACGGTGGTCTGGGGCTTCTCGATCGCCAACTACGTCTGGTGGATCGGCATCGGCAATGCCGGGACGCTGATCTCCTCGATGCTGCTGCTGACGCGCCAGCACTGGCGTGCCTCGATCAACCGCTTCGCCGAGGCGATGACCCTGTTCGCCGCCGCGATCGCCGGCATCTTCCCGATCATCCATCTCGGGCGGCCGCTCTACGCGTACTGGCTCGCGCCCTATCCGAACACCATGGATCTCTGGCCGCAATGGCGTTCGGCGCTGGTCTGGGATTTCTGGGCGATCCTGAGCTACCTGCTGTTCTCGCTGATCTTCTGGTTCACCGGCCTCCTGCCGGACCTCGCCACGATGCGCGACCGGGCGCGGACGCGCGTCGGGCAGCGGATCTACGGCGCGCTGGCGCTCGGTTGGCGCGGCTCGGCCCGGCACTGGGCGATCTACGAGAGCTTCCACAAGGCCATGGCGGCGCTGGCCGTGCCGCTCGTCTGCTCGGTCCACTCCATCGTCGGCCTCGACTTCGCCGCGAGCCTGATGCCCGGCTGGCAGGAATCGATCTTCCCGCCCTACTTCGTCGTCGGCGCGATGTATTCGGGTTTCGCCATGGTGGTGGTGCTGGCGATCGTCATCCGCTGGGGCCTCAATCTTCAGGCGGTGATCACCCCGGCCCATTTCGACGCCATGGCGAAGGTGATGCTGTTCGCCAGCATCGTCATGACCCTCTCCTACGCCACCGAGTGGTTCATGGGCTGGTACGGCGGCGATCACGCCGACCGGACGGTGATCGCCTACTTTTTCACCGGCGACTACCGCTGGCTCTATTACAGCCTGCTGTTCTGCAACTGCCTCGTGCCGCAGGCGCTGTGGTTCGCGCGCGTGCGGCTCAACCTGTGGGCGCTCGCGATCATCGCGGTCGTGATCAATCTCGGGATGTGGCTGGAGCGCATCCTGATCGTCTGGAACACCCTCTCGCACGGCCACGCCGTCAGCCTGTGGCGGACCTATCATGTCAGCGTCTACGACGTGGTGATCCTGATCGCGCCGCTCGGGCTGTTCGCCTTCGGTTTCCTCGTCCTGGCGCGGATCTTTCCGATCGTCTCCATCCACGAGGTCAGCCAGCTCGCC
>NZ_BPRD01000314.1 GCF_022179745.1 Methylorubrum podarium | reverse complement strand
CGAGCGCCACGTAGCTCTCGCGCAAGTCCGGGAAGACGATGCGGGCGACCGGCACCGTGTCGGCCCAGGGCCAGGGCCGCACGCCCGTCCCCTCGGCGAGGGAACGGGCGAAGGCGCGCTCCAGAAGAATCTGCGCCAGGGCGGCCTTGGCCGGGATCCAGGCGGCCTGCGCGAGCAGCACCAGCCCGGACACGACGAGGAGGGCGGCCGGAAGGGCGAAGACGCCCGTCCGGCCGGGACGCCGCGGCGCGGCGTCCGTGCCTGCGCTCCCGCTCACGCCGCGACCCGGCGGCTGCGGCGGGCGAGGACGAGACCGAGCGCCAGCAGCAGGCCGCCGAGCAGGGCCCGGATCTCGAAATCCGTCGCGGTCTGCGGCAGCGCGACCGGCTGCGCGGCGGCGAGTTGGGCGGCCGGGGCGGCGGCGCGGCGCTGGCGCGGCGGGGGAAGCGGCTGCACCTCGTCCTCGCCGAACAGGGCGGCGAAGTCCCAGCCCGCCGGCAGGTTGAGGGGCAGGTCGGTGCTGGCGAGGCGGGCGCCGGCCGGCCGGCGCGGGGTGGCGTCCACCGCCACCAGCGAGGTCAGGCGGGTGGTGAGCCCGTGGTCGAGGGCGAGCCGCAGGATCGCGGCGTCGGCGGCATCGGGCGAGAGTCCGCCGGTCAGCCGCGCGGTCTCGGCCTCGGCGATCTTCGCGCGCGCCCAGAGCTTGCCGATGCCGGTGCCGGCCTCCGCCCGGTCGAGCGGCAGCACCGTCTGCCACGGTTGTCCGCCGATCCGGCCAGTGAGGGTGAGCGTCCCGCGCGCCTGCTCCATCCGGGCCGAGAGGGTCAGCGGCTCGCCGCGGTAGAGGTCGGGCAGGCGGGCGGGCGTGGCATCGACGCCGGGCTCGGAGAAGGTCGCGGTCAGGTCGGTGACGGCCGGGCTCTCCAGCTTCACCAGCAGGGCGCGCATCCGCTCGGTCACCTGATCGGGCGTGCCGATCTGGGTGACGCTGCCGCGACCGAGTTCGGCGGCGTGGCTCATCAGGTAGCCGTTCGGGGCCGAGCCGATGCCGACCATGAACAGCCGCGAGCGCCCGCGCTCCGCCGCGATGGCGGAGAAGATCTGCCCCTCATTGCCGATGGCGCCGTCGGTGAGGAACACGACCTGCCGCAGGCGGCCGGTCTCCCCGGGGGTCGCGTCCCGCAGGGCGGCGCGCAGCGGGGCCAGCATCTCGGTGCCGCCGCTGGCCTCCAGGCCGGCGACGAAGCGCTTGGCCCGGTCGAGATGGGTCTCGTCGGCGGGCACGACGTCGGGGAACAGCACGTCGTAGCTGTGATCGAAGCGGATCACGTTGAAGCGGTCGCCCAAGCGCAGCCGGTCGAGGCCGATCAGCAGGCTCGCCTTGGCCTGCCGCATCGAGGCGCCGCCCATAGAGCCGGAATTGTCGATCACGAACACCACGTCGCGGGGGATCGGCGCGGCCGGGTTCGCGGCCTCCGGCGGGGTCACCACGGCGAGCACCGCCTCGCCCCCCGCGACCCGCTCGCGGAACAGGCCGACCGCGGGCGCCTCGCCGGGAGCGGCGGTCCAGGTCAGCTCGAAGTCGCGGTCGGCGGCGGTGGCGCCGTCGGCGAGCGTGACCCGGCGCTCGCTCGCGGAGACCTCCTCGACACGGATCGCGTGGGTGGCGCTGCGCACCGTGCCCAGCGGGAAGCCGGCCTTGAGGTCGATCTGAAGCGTCAGCGGGTTGACCGGCGCGTGGCGGGCCGGGTCGAGCACCGGCGCCGCGATCTTTTGGCGGTCGGGGACGGGATCGGCGGCGGAGATCCTCTCGGCGGCGGCCGTCACGGCCGGCGGGGCCGGGCTGTAGCGCGGGGCGGCCACGGTCGGCAGGCGTAAGGAGGCGGTGCCGCCCGATTGCCGCACCGGCTGCTGGTACGCGATCTGCACCAGCACGGTCTCGCCGGGGCCGATATTGGCGACCGCGTTGGTGAACAGGTTGGGCCGCTGCTGCTCGGTGAGCGCGGCGGCCCTGCCCTCGGCCTTGGCCGCCTCGTAGACGCGCCGCGCCGCCTCGCGCTCGCGGATGTCGGCGACGATGACCCGGTCGCCGATCACGAGCTTCATCGTATCGACCGCCGCATCCTCCGGCAGCGGGAACAGGTAGGTGCCCTCGACCCACTCCGCGGTGGTGTTGCGGAAGGCCTGGGTGATCGTCGCCCGCGCGGTCGGACCGCTGACGGTGATCGCGGCATCCGCCTTGAGGCGGGGCGCCTCGACCGGCGCGCCGCCCTCGGAGCGGAGCAGCAGCGTGCCGCCGCCTTCCGCACGCGTCTCCTGGGCCTTTGCCGGCGCGATGCCGGCGACGAGGGCGAGCAGCAGGGCGATCAGCGGGCCGAGCAGCAGGTTGCGCGGCAGGCTTGGCGCCGGGTGAGAGAGGGGCGAGCGGGGATGCGAGGACAGGGGAAGCGGGAGCATGGGAGCCTCCATCGGCGGATGCCGGCCGGGCGGCCGGTTCCTGCCAAGGCTCCTCCAGCGGGGGTCGCGCCGCCACGGGACGCTTCGCCAACCTTCGGCCCCGGCCCGCACCGGAACCGCCCGCGCTGTCCGGAAAGCGGCGCCGTTCGTCCCTTACCGTGACGCTTCGTCCGGATCGGTGCGGGATCGACGGCCCGAGCCCGCGGCGTCACGGCCCGCTGTCAGGCCGGCGCGAACCGCCTACATCGGGCCGATGTCCCGCTCGTCCTCCACCCGCATCGTCTGCATCCGCCACGGCGAATCGACCTTCAACGCGCATCACGAGGCGACGGGGCGCGACCCCGGCCATATCGATGCCCGCCTGTCCGAGCGCGGCCACGTCCAGGTCGCCGCCGCGCGGGAGGCGCTGCGCGCGATTCCCTTCGAGCTCGTCGTCACCTCGCCGCTGACCCGGGCGCTCCAGACCACCGCGGGCATCTTCTCCGATCACCCGTCCCGGCCCGACGTGCTGGTGGAGGTGCTGCACCGGGAGTGCTAGGAGAGCAGCTGCGACATCGGCCGGGCGGCCTCGGTCCTGGCGCAGGAATTCCCGGCCTTCCGGGTCGATCACCTGCCCGAAACGTGGTGGTACGCGGACGGGGAGGCGGGGCCGGAGGGATGGCACGTCGAGCCGCGGACCCTGTTCGACCGGCGGGTCGCGGGGTTCCGCGACTGGCTGCGGGCGCGGCCGGAGCGGACCATCGCGGTTGTCGGCCATTGCACCTTCTTCTATCACCTGACCGGCCGCTGGCTCGCCAACTGCGAGGCGCTCGACATCGACCTCGCGGCGGAGCCGCGCCCGCGCGCTTACGGCTGAACCTTTGCCCGCGCCGCCTCCAGGCGAGTGCGGGCGGAGAGCAGGTCGATCTCCGGCGCCTGGCGGCCGATCCGGAGCGCCTCGTCGAGAATCCGAAGCGCGGTCCGCCACGTCCCCTCCGCGAAGGGGGCGGCCCCCTCCGCGACCTCGGCGGCGCTGCGCGGGTCGGCGAAGGCGCGCAGGGCCGCGGTGGCGGTGCGCGACACGGCGGAGGCGCGGGCGCCCACGACCCAGGCGTGGCGGCAGGCGGCGGCGTGGGCGAGCGCGCCGCCCTGCATCTCGGCGGCGCGCAGCGCGACCATGGCCCCCGGCGCGTCGGAGGCCGTCTCGCAGCGGGCGGCGAGCGCCGGCAGGCCGGCCGCGTCGAGGAGCGGCGGCAGAATGCGGCGGGCGCTCTCGAGCGCGAGGAAGGCGGTGCGGTCGGCCTCGACCTCAGATGTATCCGCGGAACCGGAGAGCCGCAGCACGAAGGCCATCAGACCCTGCCGCTCGGCCTCCGGCATGGCGTCGTTGAGGCCGAGTGCGTAGGCCGCGAGCGGGCGCGAGAAGCAGGGCGGACAGTCCTCGCTCGCGGTGATCGCCCGGTAGGGCAGACCCGCCGCCACCAAAGCCGCCTCGTTGATGCAGGTGCCCCCGTCCGGCCCCGGGAAGGCGTGCGATCCCTTCAGAAGGCGCCAGTTCAGGAGGGGCGCGAAGGCGTCGAGGGCGTGGTCGCTCAAGCAGGGCTCCTCCCGATCCGAGAGGGCAGCCTGCCACGGCTCGAAGGGCGTTGGCGAGAGGGCGTTTAGCCACCCAGGCCGGTGGCCAGTCCCGACAGCATGGCGAGTCCCAGCACCAGCACGAAGGCCCCGGCCAGGAGTTCGAGCCCGCCGACCGCGAGGGCGCCGGCCTGACCGCGCCCGCCCGCGAGGCGCAAGGCCAGGGCCTTGGCGAAGACGGCGAGGCTCGCGAGCCCCCCGGTGGTGAGCGCGGTGCCGAGCGCCATGGCGAAGGTCGCGGCGATGCCGGCGGCGAGCATCCCTTGCGCGGCGCAGAAGACGAGGATCAGCACCGCCCCTGCGCAGGGGCGGGACCCCGCGGCGAGCACGACGCCGATCCGCTCGCGCCAGCCGTCGAGCCGGTCGAGGGCGGCGGCGTCCGTCAGACCGGCATGGCCGCAGCCGGGGCCGCAAGCGGCGGCCGGCGCATCGGTGGCGAGGCCGGCGAGCCGCCCGGCCTTGCGCCACGTCACCGCGGCGCCGAGCCCCGCCACGAGGGCGAAGCTCACGGTCTCGATCAGGGTGCCGGCCCGCGTCATGCCGGTGGCAGTCGCCCGCAGGACGAGGACGCCGACCAGCACGATGGCGATGGCGACGAGTGCCTGGAGCAGGGCGGCGGCGGCGCTCAGGGCGAAGCCGCGCCGGAGCGTGCGCTCGCCCGCCACGATGTAGCCGGCGATCACCGCCTTGCCGTGGCCGGGCCCGGCGGCGTGGAACACGCCGTAGGCGAAGCCCATCACGACGAGCGGCGTCCAGGTTCCGCCCGCCTTCAGCGCCGTCACCGCCGCGCGAAGCTGGCTCGAGAAATTGGACTGGACCGCGAGCAGCCAGCCGCCGAGCCCGGTCGCGGCGGGGGCGGCCTCGCGAAAACCGATGCCGAAGGGCGAGCGTGGCGGCGGGGCGGCGACGGGGCCGAGCACCCAGGCGACGGCGGCGAGGAGGCCGGCGGCCGCCAGCACCGAAGCGGCGGCGAAGATCAGACGAAGCGGCCAGCGGACGCCCGCCGTGCCCGCGGGGCGCAACGCGGCGGTCAGGGACATGCGACGATGGCCCGGTTGGCGAACTGCTCGCCGTAATTCGCGGCCGCCGTGAGCGCCTCGAACATCGCCTCGGTCATCGACTGGCCGGCGGAGGCGACCGCGGGCTCGGCGTTCTTCGCCCGCGTCACCGTCATGCTGCAGCCGGGGGCGGCGCCGGCGAGGCGCAGCGCGTCGGCGCCCTCGGCGAGGCTGAAGGCGATGAAGTAGGTCGGATCGTAGATCTCGACCGCCGCGACGCCCCTGCCCTGCGGGGCGGGCGTCTTCAGCGGCAGCAGGAAGCTTAAGGTGAGCTTGCCGCCCTCCATGGCCATCCGCGCCTCCTGCGGCTCGGCGAAGGCCTGCTCCTTGCCCGCCACCTTGAGCTTCGTGAAGTAGGCGAACTCGGCGAGGTTGGCGGCCTGCTCGTTGGCCGAGCCCTGCAATTCCTCGGGGGAGAGCTTGCCGTCGCCGTTCGCGTCCAGCCCCTGGGTCAGGAAGGCGGTGTATTCGGGGTCGAAGGTCCAGGCGTGGCGGATGCCGGTGACGCGGCCCGCCTCGTAGGCGAGCTCGGCCTTGGCCGTGATCCAGACATGCGGGTGGGCGCTGGCCGAACGGATGGCGGCGAGATTGATCGCGAGGCCGGCCGCGAGGGCGAGCCCGGCGGCGAGGGCGAGACGTCTGAGGGATGCGGCGATCGGCATGGCGCTCGGATCGGTCTTGCCTGCGTTGGAGGAGGGTGCGGCCTGCGACTCTTGCCCGGACGATCGGGCGAAAGCAGGGCGCCGCGGCGGCGCGTGAAACGGATGGTTCGATGACGGAGGCCGAACTCGCGGAACTCCTGCGCGATTGCCCGACCCTGTTCCACATGGCGGAGGCCGGCGCTTGGCCGACGATCCGCTGTCACGGGCTCCTGAGCACCCATTCCGCCCTCGACCGGTTCGCCGTGCTCGACGCGACCCGCGCGGCGGCGGAGCGGCGGCGACCGGAGGGGATCGTGCTGGAGCGCGCCGATCTCGGCCGGATCGTGCTGCGCGATCAGAAGCCGCTCAGCGACCGGGCCCTGACCCGCTGCCTGCGCGACGGGTTGACCCCGGCGGACTGGCACCGCCGGCTCAACGAACGGGTGTTCTTCTGGTTGAGCCGGAAGCGGGTGCTGACGCTGCTGGCCGGCCGCGCCTACCGGGATCACGCCCACGAGATCCTGGAGATCGACGCGGCGGCCCTGGTCGCCGCCCACCGCGACCGGATCGAGCTCTCCGCCATCAATTCGGGCGCGACGGGACGTTTCCCGGCACCGCGCGGCGCGGACACGTTCCGGCCGATCGACGCCTACCCTTACGCGGAATGGCGGAAGAAGCGGCCGCGCGGCGAGCGGGTGGTGGAGCTGACGGTGCTCGGCGCCGTGCCGGACCTGGAGCGCTTCGTGCGGCGCGTGGTCGTGATGCGCGGGGCGGACGAGGTGGAAATCCTCGCGGAGGCCGCGCCTACGGCCGCTTGAGCAGCGCCTCGACCTCCGCCTGCTCCGCCTCCGACAAGCCCTCCCGCGGCGGCGGGCGGCGGCGCGACAGGCGCCAGATGCCGAAGGCGCCCAGCCCCACCGCGAGGAGCGGGCTCAGCCAGAGCAGCAGCGTGTGCCAGCCGAAGACCGGGCGCAGCAGCACGAACTCGCCGTAGCGGGCCACGACGTAATCGACGACCTGGCCGTTGCTGTCGCCCTCCTTCAGCCGCTCGCGCACCAGCACGCGCAAGTCCTTGGCGAGCGGCGCGTCGGAATCGTCGATCGACTGGTTCTGGCAGACGAGGCAGCGCAGGCCCTCCGAGATCTGCCGCGCCCGCGCCTCCATGGCGGGATCCTTCAGCACCTCGTCCGGCTGAACGGCGAGCGCCGGGAGAGCCGCGAGGCTCAGGGCGAGCGCGATGATCGTGGAGCGAAGGCGGCTCATTCGGCGGGCACCGCGGAGGGGGGCAGCTTGGCACGCGCCTTGACCGGGGCGCCGACGCGCATGCGCCGATCGGTGAGCGAGAGGCCGCCGCCCGCCGCCATGATGAGCGAGCCGATCCAGATCAGCAGCACCAGCGGCTTGTAGTAGAGCCGCATGCCGATGGCGCCGTCGGGCATGACCTCGCCGAGGCTGGCGTAGATCTGGCTCACGCCCACCGTCTTCAGGCCGGATTCCGTCACGGTCATGCGGCGGGACGGGTAGAAGCGCTTGCCGGTCTCGACCGTGCCGACATAGTCGCCCGCGCGGTTGCGCACCGTCAGGAAGGCGGTGGTCTCCTCGAAGTTCTTGCCCTTGGTCGGGCCGACCCGGTCGAGGGTGGCGACGTAGGGGCCGGAGGCGACCTGACCGCCCGGCCGGATCGTCGCGAGACCCTCCGTCGCCCAGCCCTGCCCGGCGATGCCGAGCACCACGACGCCGACGCCGGCATGGGCGAGCGCGGTGCCCCAGGCCGAGCGCGGCAGGCCGATCGCCCGGCGCCAGGTCGTGCCGAGGTCGCGGGTCCGGTTCTGGCCGTAGCCGCGGGCGCGGGCCCAGATCTCCAGCACCGAGCCGATGATGAGGTAGGCGCCGAAGCCGAGGCCGACGGGGGCCATGATCGGACCGCCCCAGGTGAGCGCCGCGGCGGCGAGCGCGACGACGAGCGCCACCGCGAAGGCCGCGAACAGGCGCTGCGCCGCCGCCGCGGCGTCCCCCCGCTTCCAGGCGAGCGCCTGCCCGAACGGCACGATCAGGAGGAGCGGCAGCGCCAGCGGAATGAAGGTCCAGTTGAAGAAGGGCGGGCCGACCGAGATCTTCTCGCCCGTCAGCATTTCGAGGAGCAGCGGGTAGAGCGTGCCGACGAACACCGTGGCGCAGGCGGCCACCAGGAACAGGTTGTTCATCACCAGCGCCCCCTCGCGGGAGATCGGTGCGAACAGGCCGCCCTGGCGCAGGCTCGGTGCGCGCCACGCGAACAGGCTGAGCGCGCCGCCGATGAACAGCGCGAGGATCGCGAGGATGAAGACGCCGCGGCTCGGATCGGAGGCGAAGCTGTGCACCGAGGTGAGCAGCCCCGAGCGGACGATGAAGGTGCCGACCAGCGAGAGCGAGAAGGTGAGGATGGCGAGCAGGACCGTCCAGACCTTGAGCGCGTCGCGCTTCTCCATGACGACGATGGAGTGCAGCAATGCGGTGCCCGCGATCCAGGGCATCAGCGAGGCGTTCTCGACCGGGTCCCAGAACCACCAGCCGCCCCAGCCGAGCTCGTAATAGGCCCAGTACGAGCCCATGGCGATGCCGAGCGTCAGGAAGCTCCAGGCGATCAGCGCCCAGGGCCGCACCGCCCGCGCCCAGACGGCGTCGATCCGCCCCTCGATCAGCGCGGCGACGGCGAAGGCGAAGGTGATCGAGAAGCCGACATAGCCGAGATAGAGCAGCGGCGGATGGATCGCGAGGCCGAGATCCTGCAGCAGCGGGTTGAG
>NZ_BPRD01000313.1 GCF_022179745.1 Methylorubrum podarium | reverse complement strand
CGAGCCGGAAGAAGCCGCGTTGGCGCTCGACGGCCTCGACCGATTCGAGGCGCGCAAAGCGGTCGTCGCCCTGATGGAGGAGCGCGGTCGGTTGCGCGCGGTCGAGCCCAACACCCACGCGGTGCCGCACGGCGACCGTTCAGGCGTGGTGATCGAGCCGTATCTCACCGACCAGTGGTACGTGAACGTCAAGCCGCTGGCCGAACGGGCACTCCAGGCGGTGCGCGACGGCAAGACCCGCTTCGTCCCGGACAACTACGAGAAGATCTTCTTCCAGTGGCTGGAGAACATCGAGCCGTGGTGCGTCTCACGCCAGCTCTGGTGGGGCCACCAGATCCCAGTTTGGTATGGGCCGACAAAGACTGATCGTGGAACACAGCTCAGTGTGAACTTTGATACGCCAGTTACAACTGAACGGCGAGATAATTACGCCATTTTTGTTGCGAAAACGGAGAATGAAGCTTTATCTCAAGCTGAAGAATACTATGGGATGCCGGCTAAAATTGTCGGCAGCCCCGGAGAAGCTATAGGTAATCTTCTAGAGCGAATTACAGGCCAAGAGTCAGCTATTTCGATTTGGCGCGACCCCGACGTCCTCGACACGTGGTTCTCCTCCGCGCTCTGGCCGTTCTCGACGCTCGGCTGGCCGGACAAGACGCCGGAGCTCGCCCGCTTCTACCCCACCAACACCCTGGTGACGGGCAAGGACATCATCTTCTTCTGGGTCGCCCGGATGATGATGATGGGCCTGCACCTCACCGATCAGGCCCCGTTCGAGACGGTCTACCTGCACACCCTCGTCCGCGACGAGAAGGGTGCGAAGATGTCGAAGTCGAAGGGCAACGTGGTCGATCCGGTCGATCTCATCGACCGCTTCGGCGCCGATGCCCTGCGCTTCACCCTCGCCGCGCTCGCCGCCCCCGGCCGCGACATCAAGCTCGGGCCCCAGCGGGTCGAGGGCTACCGCAACTTCGCGACCAAGCTCTGGAACGCGGCCCGCTTCGCCGAGATGAACGGCTGCGAACTCAAGGCCGACTACCGGCCCGAGACCGTGACCGAGACGCTCAACGCCTGGGCGCTCACCGAGGCCGCCAAGGCGGTGGCGGAGGTGGCCCACGCCATCACCGTCTACCGCTTCAACGACGCGGCGGCGGCCGCCTACCGCTTCGTCTGGAACGTGTTCTGCGACTGGTATCTCGAACTCGCCAAGCCCGTGCTGCAGGGCGAGGGCGTCGATCCGGCCGCGCGGGCGGAGACGCAAGCCACGGTCGCCTTCCTGATCGACCAGATCGCCAAGCTGCTGCACCCGTTCATGCCCTTCCTCACGGAGGAGCTGTGGGCGATCAAGGGCGAGGCGCTGCCCGCGCCCCGCGGCCTGCTGGCGCTCGAATCCTGGCCGGAGCTGTCGGCCTACCGGAACGCGGAGGCCGAGGCCGAGATCGGCTGGCTGGTCGATCTGATCTCCGAGATCCGCTCGGCCCGCTCCGAGACCAACGTGCCGGCCGGCGCCCAGGTGCCGCTGGTGCTGGTCGCCGCCGACGCGTCGGTCCGCGCCCGGGTCGAGCGCTGGAGCGAGACGCTGGTCCGCCTCGCCCGGCTCTCCGAGATCGGCTTCGCCGATGCC
>NZ_BPRD01000312.1 GCF_022179745.1 Methylorubrum podarium | reverse complement strand
GGGGACAGGCCATGCTCTAACCGAAGCGATACAGCCGAAAACGGCATTGCACGATCCGGCGATGACACCCTCCCTTCCCACCCGCACCGACACCATCTTCGCCCCGGCGAGCGGCTTCGGCCGGGCGGCGGTGGCGGTGGTGCGGATCAGCGGGCCCGCTGCCGGGGCGGCCCTCGACCGGCTGGCCGGCGGACGACCGGAGCCGCGCCGGCTCTCCCTGCGCCGCCTGCGCGATCCCGCATCCCATGAAATCCTCGATCAGGCTCTCGTCGCCTGGCTCCCCGGCCCTGCCACCGCCACCGGCGAGGACATGGCCGAGCTGCACCTGCACGGCGGCCTCGCCGTGCGGGCCGCGGTGCTGCGGGCGCTCGCGCGGGTGCCGGGCTGCCGGTTGGCGGAGGCCGGGGCTTTCAGCCGCCGCGCCTTCCTCAACGGCCGCATCGACCTCACCGAGGCGGAAGGCATCGCCGACCTCATCGACGCCGAGACCGAGGCGCAGCGGATCCAGGCCCTGCGCCAGCTCGACGGCGCCCTCGGCCGTCAGGTCGCGGCGTGGCGTGAGACCGGCATCGAACTGCTCGCCGGCGCCGAGGCCGCCCTCGATTTCGCCGACGAGGGCGATGTCGACGAGGCGGGTCTCGACGCCGCCCTGTCCGGCCGCGCCGCGGCGCTCCGCGACGCGATCCGGGCGACGCTCGCCGACGGGCGCCGGGGGGAGCGCCTGCGCGAGGGCTTCTGCGTCGTGCTGGCCGGCGCCCCCAATGCCGGAAAATCGACGCTGCTCAACGCGCTGAGCGGACGCGATGCGGCGATCGTCTCGGACATTCCGGGCACGACCCGCGATGCCATCGAGGTCCGGTGCGACCTCGGCGGCCTGCCGGTGGTGCTGGTCGATACCGCGGGCCTGCGCGAGACGGAGGACGCGATCGAGGCGGAGGGCGTGAAGCGCACCCATCGCCGCATCCGCAGCGCCGACCTGGTGCTTCATCTCGTGCCGGCCGACGGCGAGGCCGTGGCGGAAGAGCTCGCGGACGTCCCCGTCCTCCCCGTCCGCACCAAGAGCGATCTCGCCACCGCAGAGGGGAGGGCGGGCGGAATCGCCGTCTCGGCCGTCACCGGGGCCGGACTCGACGCCCTTCTCGATGCGGTCCAGGACGCGGCTGCGGCCTCCCTCGGAAAGGGCGACGCGCTCGTCACCCGCGAGCGCCATCGGGACGCGTTGTCCCGGGCCGCCGGCCATCTCGACCGCGTCGCCACCGCGCCGACCGGTTTCCCGCCGGAACTGATCGCGGAGGATCTGCGCCTCGCCGTTCGGGCGCTGGGCGAGGTCGGCGGCCATGTCGGGGTCGAGGAGATGCTGGACCGGCTCTTCGCCGGCTTCTGCATCGGCAAGTGAGAGGACCGCGCAGAACGCTCGATGACCGACCGGTCGCGCTTCGGGCGTCTGCGCGACGAGCGTTTCGGCGGTACAGCGCGCGCCCATCGCCGACCTGTGTGACCGATCCGATCCGCGTTGACCTCGTCGACGGCGCGCGCATAAGCACGGACCATGTACGCATCTTCTTCCAGCTACGACGTCATCGTCGTCGGCGGTGGGCATGCCGGCGTCGAGGCGGCGGCGGCGGCCGCGCGGGTCGGCGCCCGGACGGCCTTGGTGACGCATCGGGCCGCGACCATCGGCGCGATGTCCTGCAACCCCGCCATCGGCGGCCTCGGCAAGGGGCATCTCGTGCGCGAGGTGGACGCCCTCGACGGGCTGATGGGCCGCGTCGCGGACGCCGCCGGCATCCAGTTCCGCCTGCTCAACCGCCGCAAGGGTCCGGCGGTGCGCGGTCCCCGGACCCAGGCCGACCGGGCGCTCTATGCCCGCGCAATGCAGCGGGCGGTCGCGGAGACGCCGGGGCTGACGGTGATCGAGGGCGAGGCCGACGACCTGATCGTCGAAGCGGGCCGCGTCGCGGGCGCGGTGCTCGCGGACTGGCGGCGGCTCGCGGCGGCGGCTTTGGTCATCACCACCGGCACCTTCCTGCGCGGGCTGATCCATATCGGCGAGCGGCAGATCCCCGCCGGGCGCGTCGACGAGGCGCCGGCCCTGGGACTGGCGGCGACGCTCGACCGGCACGGCTTCCGCCTCGGCCGCCTGAAGACCGGCACGCCGCCCCGGCTCGACGGACGCACCATCGACTGGGCCGCTCTGGAGATGCAGCACGCGGACGCCGACCCCGTGCCGTTCTCAACCCTGACCGAGCGGATCACGACGCCGCAGATCGCCTGCGGGATCACCCGCACGACGCAGGCGGTCCACGACCTGATCCGGGCCAACCTCCACCGTTCGCCGATGTATTCCGGCGGCATCAGCAGCCGCGGTCCGCGCTACTGCCCCTCGATCGAGGACAAGGTGGTGCGCTTCGGCGACCGCGAGGGCCACCAGATCTTTCTCGAGCCGGAAGGGCTCGACGACCCAACCGTCTACCCGAACGGCATCTCGACGGCGCTGCCCGAAGAGGTCCAGGCCGGGATCATCGCCGCCATTCCGGGCCTGGAGCGCACCCGCATCCTGCGCCCCGGCTACGCCATCGAGTACGACTACGTCGATCCGCGCGAGCTCGACGCCACGCTCCAGACCAAGCGCCTGCCGGGCCTGTTCCTGGCGGGGCAGATCAACGGTACCACCGGCTACGAGGAGGCCGCGGGGCAGGGGCTGGTGGCCGGCCTCAACGCGGCGCGTCTCGCCGGCGGCTCCGAGCTCGCGGTCTTCGACCGGGCCGAATCCTATCTCGGCGTGATGATCGACGACCTCGTCACCCACGGGGTGAGCGAGCCCTACCGCATGTTCACCTCGCGCTCGGAGTACCGCCTGAGCCTGCGCGTGGACAATGCCGACGAGCGGCTAACCCCGCGCGGCGCGGCCCTCGGCTGCGTCGGCGCGGCCCGCGCTGGGCATTTCGCGGCCTCGCAGTCGGCGCTCTCGGCGGCGCGCGCCCGGCTCGACGCCCTCAGCCTCACCCCGAACGAGGCCGCCGTCCACGGCCTCTCCCTGAACCGCGACGGCCTGCGCCGCAGCGCCTTCCAGCTCCTGTCCTATCCCGAGATCGGCTGGGACCGGCTGGCGGCGGTCTGGCCGGAACTGGCAGAGGTGCCGCCGCGGGTCGCGGAGCGGCTGCGCACGGACGCGACCTACGCCGTCTATCTCGACCGGCAGCAGGCGGACATCTCCGCCTTCCGCCGCGACGAGGCGGTGCGCCTGCCGACTTCCCTCGATTACGGCGCCATCGCCGGCCTCTCCAACGAGATGCGGCTGAAGCTCGACAGCGTGCGCCCGATGACGCTGGGGCAGGCGGCCCGCATCGAGGGCGTGACGCCGGCGGCCCTCACGCTGCTCGCGGCCCATGCCCGCCGTGGCCGAGCCGAGGCGACGGCGTGAGCAGGATGAGGACTTTATTCCGAAATCACGGGTCGATGACGTCCGACGCGACAGCGGATCTCGTGGCCAGGATCCGAAATATGAACTCGCATGAGCACTGATTTGCGCGCGCGCGTGCTGAGCGAGCACAATGTTTCACGTGAAACAACGGACGCGCTCGACCTCTACGTTGCGCAACTCACCCGCTGGCAGACCGTGAAAAACCTCGTCGGTCCGGCCACCTTGTCAGAGGTCTGGCAACGGCACATCGCCGACGCGCTACAATTGCTCGCCCTCGCGCCGAACGCGACGCGCTGGCTCGATCTCGGATCGGGCGCCGGCATTCCGGGCCTCGTCCTCGCCATCGCCGGCAAGGGCCGGCCCGATTTCCACGTCGGCCTCGTCGAGAGCAATGCGCGCAAATGCGCTTTCCTCTCGGAGACCGCCCGTCTCACCGGGGCGCCGGTCACCGTGCACAACGCGCGCATCGAAGCAGTCGTCGGAACGCTCACCGGCATCGACGTCGTCTGCGCCCGCGCGCTCGCTTCGCTGACGCAACTTCTGGCCTGGACCGAACCTTTGTTGACAAGCGGCACGATCGGGCTGTTTCCGAAGGGACGTGATGCAGCCGCGGAATTGACCGAGGCCGAGGATGCGTGGACATTCACCCGCGACCTGATTCCGAGCCGCACCGACTCGCAGGCACGGATCGTGCGCGTCACGTCGCTTTCCCGCGTGGACCCATGACCGATCTCTCCATGCCCGCACCGGCCCCGGCTGCTCCGGCTCAAGCCAAACCGCTCCGCGTGCTGGCGCTCGCCAACCAGAAGGGCGGCGTCGGCAAGACCACCACGGCGATCAATCTCGGTACGGCGCTGGCCGCCATCGGCGAGCAGGTGCTGGTGATCGACCTCGACCCGCAGGGCAACGCCTCCACCGGGCTCGGCATCGACCGCCGCCGCCGCAAGATCTCGACCTACCATGTCATGGCGGGCGAGGCGCCGCTGGCCGACGCGATCACGCCGACCGCGGTGCCGCGCCTCTCCGTGGCGCCCTCGACCATGGACCTGCTCGGCCTCGAACTCGAACTGGCGAGCGCGCAGGACCGGGCGCATCGCCTGCGCAACATCCTGCGCGAGCTCCGGATGCCGGAGGGGGCCGAGCCGATCAGCTACGTGCTGATCGATTGCCCGCCCTCGCTCAATCTGCTCACCATCAACGCGCTGGCCGCCGCCGACGCGGTGATGGTGCCGCTGCAATGCGAGTTCTTCGCCCTCGAGGGCCTGAGCCAGTTGCTGCGCACGGTCGAGCAGGTGCGCGGGGCGCTGAACCCGAAGCTCCAGATCCAGGGCGTCGTGCTGACCATGTATGACCCGCGCAACAACCTCTCGACCCAGGTGGTCGCCGACGTGCGCGGCTTCATGGGCGACAAGGTCTACGAGACCATGATCCCGCGCAACGTGCGCGTGTCGGAAGCGCCCTCACACGGCAAGCCGGTGCTGCTCTACGATCTCAAATGCGCCGGCTCGCAGGCCTATCTCCGGCTCGCCTCGGAAGTGATCCAGCGCGAGGGCCGGGCGCCCCCGCCCGCGGCCGCCGCTTAAGTCATTCAAGAGTTTGGAGTTTCGATCGTGGCAATGGCGGATGATACGGCGCGGCCGCGGCTCGGACGCGGTCTCGCCGCGCTGATCGGCGACTTTTCCGACGACAGCCCGGAGGGGGCGGCCCGCACCGCCGGACATCCGCAACGCAAGGTGGCGGTGGAGTTCCTGCGCCCGAACCCGCGCAACCCGCGCCGCCGCTTCTCGGAGCCGGAACTCGACGAGCTGGCCGCCTCGATCCGCCAGCGCGGCGTGATCCAGCCCATCGTCGTGCGCGCACTCCCGGGCGTGCCCGGCACCTTCGAGATCGTCGCCGGCGAGCGGCGCTGGCGCGCGGCCCAGCGGGCGGGGCTCAACGAGGTGCCGGTGGTCGTCGTCGAGATCGACGACCGCACCTCGCTCGAATACGCGATCCTGGAGAACGTCCAGCGCACCGACCTGAACGCCATCGAGGAGGCGGCGGGCTACGAGCGGCTGATGGGCGAGTTCAAGTACACCCAGGCCGAGCTCGCCGACCTCCTCGGCAAGAGCCGCAGCCACCTCGCCAACACCCTGCGCCTGCTCCAGCTTCCGCCCGCGATCCAGGATCGGGTGATCGCCGGCGAGATCACCGCCGGCCACGCCCGGGCGCTGCTCTCCCTGCGCGATCCGGAGGCGGTGGCCCGCCGCATCGTCGCCGAGGGGATGTCGGTGCGCGAGGTCGAGGCGCTCGCAGCGGCCGAGGTGCCGCAGGACGACGCGCCCCGCCCCGGCCGCCCGCGCCGCTCGGCAGACGGCGACGCCGCCCTGCGCTCCCTGGAGGACGTGCTCGGCCGGGCGCTGGGCTACCGCGTGGCGGTGAAGGCCAAGGCGAGCGGGGAGGGCGAGATCCGCATCCGCTACGCCAGCGCCGAGGAGCGCGACGCCCTCTGCCGCAAGCTCGGCGGAGCCTGACGCGATCGACCGCCGCGATCACGGCGCGAGCGGCGGCCTTCCCGATCAGACCGCGCTTGATACCGGCCGCGCGGTCTTCACCGAAGCCTATGCCGTGATCCCGCAGGGGGTCATGCGCGACATCGTCATGAGCCCGTTTCCGTTCCGGGGGAAGACCCGCGCCCGGGTGCTGGCGCGGCCGATGACGGGCTTCTCCGAAACCTTCTGCCACGGCCTGACGGAGACCGGGCCGGAGGCCGGCGCCGAGGCCGTGCTGTTCGTGGTGGACGGCGCGCCCTGGCGGATCGCGGGCGAGGCGAACTCGGCCTGAGCCGCCCTCACGGACGACGCGACAGCCCCGGCACGAGGGCGGCGAGCCGATCCTTCAGGGCGAGCCGCGGCGGCCCGAAACCGGGCGGCGGTCCCTGCCGCGGCCCGCCCGGCGGCGGGCGCTCGGGCCGGCCGGAGGGCGTGCGCGCCTGGTCGGTCCGTTCCGCCGCGTCGGCGCCGCGGTCCACGCCGATGACGAGGCTCGCGACGTAGCGGTCGCGCTCCTCCTTCACCGCGCAGAAGGCGCGCCGCTGCGGATCCTCCTCGCCGGCGATCCCGTCATTGGCGTTGACGACCAAGCGCTCGGCCCTGCGCCCGACATAGGCCGGCACCTGCGTGTACAGGAACTCGTTGAGCGCGTCGGGGAAGTAGATCTGCCCGGTCAGCACCGTGCGCCGGTCGAGGAAGACCTTGACGTGGATGTGGGTCGCACGGCCCGCGTACCAGCCCGGATAGATCGTCTCGAACGCCGCCCAGCCGCGCGCATCCGTGTGCTGGGTGCCGCGCAAGAATGTCTGGCCGCTGGTGTCGATGCTGCGCGAATCACCCTGGCCCGGATAGCCCGAGTAGAGCCCCTGCGCATCGCAGTGCCAGATATCGACCCGCGCGCCGTCCACCGGCGTGCAGGGCCCGGCCTCGATCACCTGCAGCCGCAGCCGCAGGGGCACGCCGGGCCGGCCCTCGGTGATGTCGGCGCGCACGAGGCGCGGATCGGTGTAGAACGGCCCCTCGATCGCCTGCGGCGTCAGCAGGCAGGCACCCTCGTCGCTGGCCGGGGACGCCGCGGCGGCCGGTCGGGCGGAGAAAAGGCCGGCGGTTCCCGCGCTCAGGAGCGCGAGCAGCCCGCGGCGCGAACTGGTGATCTCCGGCATCCGTCCCTCTCCCGCTGATGGTCGAGGGGGAGGCGATACGCCCGCAGGATGTCTCGATTGTTTCTCAGGGCCGCCGCCGCGCGGCCTCGACGGCGATGCGCAGGAACACGCCCTGCGCCTGGGCGTGGGCGAGATCCGGCTCGGACCGGCGGCAGGCGAGCACCGCGTCCTGGAGCCACGCCACCGCCTGCTGCAGCCCCGGCGCCGACCAGCGGGCGAGCTGGGTCTCGGCCAGCGCCTTGCGGCGGAAATGCAGGCCGCGCCAGCTTGCGACGAGCTGGCTCGCGCTGCCGCGCGGGTTGTCGAGGCGGAGGGACAGCAGGGTGAGGGCGTGGCGCAGGCCGGCGCCGAGCATCGCCGAGGGGTCCATCCCCTCGTGGCGGAAGCGGCGATATTCCCGCTCGGCCTCGCCCGCACGGCCGGCGAAGGCCGCGTCGATCAGCGCGTTGAGCACGCTCGCCCCGACATCGCTGACGATCGCCTCGACGTCGTCCACGCCGACGCTGCCCTGGCCGCGGGCGTAGAGGGCGAGCTTGCCGATCTCGGAGAGGCTGGCGCGGCGGTCGCTGCCGAGGCTGCCCGCCAGCAGGTCGCGGGCGTCGCGGTCGATGCGCAAGCCCTCCTCCTGCAGCGTCCGCTCGATCAGGTCGGCGAGCGTGCGCTCGTCATCGGGATAGCAGGGCAGGGCGAGCGCCTTGGGCGAGCCCTCGCACAGCGTGCGAAGCGGCGCGGAGCGGGCGAGGTCGCCGGCCTCCACCACGATGCGCGCGCCCTCAATCGGGGCCTTCAGCACCGCATCGACGGCGGGCGCGTAGTTGCGGCTGCCGGAGCGGACCCAGATCGTGCGGCTGCCGCCGAACAGGCCGACGGTGCCGGCCTCGTCCACGAGCCGTCCCGGATCGGAGGCGAGGGTATCGCCGTCGATCTTGATGAGCGCGAAGGGATCGTCGGGATCCGCCACCATGCCCCGCACCAGCCGCGCCGACCGGTCGGCGACGAGGCCGGTATCGGGCCCGTAGACCAGGATCACCGCGACGCGCGGATCGGGGCCGCGCCGGACCAGCCCCTCGACGTCGCCGGCCTTGACCGCCGTCATGCCGCCGCCGTCAGGGGTTCGGCTTGACGGCGAGGACGGAGGCGAGCCGGGTCTTGATCTGGTCGGCCAGCAGCTTGGCGAGGCGGATCTCGGCGTCGCGCGCGGCGCGCAGCGAGGCGAAGCGCTGGATCGAGCGGTCGTAGGTCGCGGTGCCCGTCGCGACGCCCTCGGTGAGGATGCGGCGCCCGTCCAGGCTCTCCAGCGAGAACTTCACCGTGCCGACGATGGTGCCGGCCTCCGCCCGCGCGGTCGTCGAGGAGACGATCGGCGTCTGGACCTGCTCGGAGCCCTGCATCTTCAGCCGGTAGCGCTTCGGCACGGCGGCCTGGCCGGTTCCGTCGAGATCGAAGATCAGCTCGCTGCGCAGGTAGTGCCCGAGGCGCTCCTGATCCTGGGCCATGTTGACGTCGTCGACCTGGATCGCGGCGAGCAGGCCCTGCATCGACTCGCCCGAGGCCGTCGGCCCGTAGAGCGGACGGAAGCAGGCGCCGAGATTCAGCGCGAGACCGGCGGCGAGCGCGAGCCGCGCGATTCGAACCCCCGGCCGCTTCGTCGCCACACCCATCACCCGCGCCCCAAGGCTGTTTCCGCGCCGCGTCCCGCCGATCCGCCCGAGACCGAAGTCTCCGAAGCCGGACCGGCGCACGGCTCCGCTTGTACGGCAGGCACCGCGCCCGGTCACCCTGCCAGATCCATGCTTTACGAAGGCTGTGCGGCGAGACGATGATCGCGCGATCGAATCGGGACATCGCGGGGAGTTCAAGACAGCGCCGTCGCTTGTGGAACCAGACGGCGATCCCCACCTTGATCTGACCCCGGAATCCTTCCCGAACAGCGCCTTGACGGCGATCGGGCGAGCGTCGTAGAACAGAACAAATGGCGAACAAACGAGCCCTGTCCTGGTCGGTCGCGCTCCGCGATCTGAAGGACGATCGATCCCGGAGAGCGGATGTGCGCGAGGAGCGTCTCCGAACCATGGCGGGCCTGCGCGGCGCCGCCCCCGCCCTGAGCGCGTGGCGCGGGCGTTCCGGCCGCCGCTACGTCGTCGGCGTCCATGAGCTGGCCGAGCCGGACCTCGCCGAGGTCGACGAGGCGGTGGTCATCGCCGTGCGGCGGGACGATGCGGGCATCGCCCAGGCAGTGTCGATCGCCGCGTCCGGCAAGGGGCCGCGCGAGCGCCTTCACCGCAACTGGCTGGCCCGCGCCCGCCAGAAGGGCGCGACGGAGATGCACGTCCACCGCCTCGCGGAAGGGGAGGACGAGCGCCGCGCCGTCGTCGCCGACCTCGCCGTCGAGACGGAGACGGCGAGCGCCTGATCGCCCGTCCGGGCCCTCGTCCGCTCTCCGGCCCGTGACGGCCGGGGGCGGGGCAAGCCCTTGCCTCGGCCTTCGCCTTGGCCCTTGCCTTGCGCCGCCCCTCTCTCCAAACACGGGGGCGTCCGGCCGGTCCTGCCGGACCGCGCAGGAAAGAGCCCGATGGCGCAGACCCCCGAACCGATCCCCGGCGGACCCGCCCCCCGGCGGCGCAGACGGATCGGCCTGTTCCTCCCCTACATCCTCCTCGCCGCCCTCGTCGTCGCCTGGACCGGCGCGTGGTTCTTCATCCGCGCCAAGGCCGAGAGCGAGATGGATGCGTGGCTCGCCCGCGAGGCTCAGGCCGGCCGGCAATGGACCTGCGCCGACCGCTCGATCACCGGCTTCCCCTTCCGCCTCGAACTGCGCTGCGCCTCGGTCCGCTTCGCCCGCTCCGACGGCAGCTTCACCCTCGGGCCGACGACCGCCGTGGTGCAGGTCTACGATCCGCGCCACGTCGTCCTCGAAGCCACCGGCCCGTTCCATGTCGAGCAGGGCGACCTGACCGGCGACGTGACGTGGAAAGCCCTGGACGCGAGCTTCCACGCCACCTCCGACGGCTTCAGCCGCGCCTCGCTGGTCGTCGATGATCCGACGGGCAAGGTTCTCTCCGCGGATCTGGGCCCGGTGGATTTCGCCGCCCGGCACCTCGAACTGCATGCCCGGCCGACGCCCGGCCGTTTCGAGAGCGACGGCGCCGTCGATGTCAGCCTGCGCCTCGCCAAGGCCGCCGTGCCGCGGCTCGACGCGCTCGCCGGCAGCAGCGATCCGGCCGATATCGATCTCGACACGACCATCGAGCGGGCCGCCGTGCTGCGCACCGGCACGGTGGCGCGGGAACTGGAGACGTGGCGCCGGGCCGACGGCCGCCTCGACGTGACGCGCCTCTCCATCGCCAAGGGCGAGCGCCGCCTCCAGGCCAAGGGCGAGGTCGGCCTCGACGAGGCGCATCGCCCCGAGGGCCGCTTCGACATCCGCGCCCTCGGGCTCGAGGCCCTGGTCGGGCAGGTGATGGGCCAGCGCTTCGGTTCGGACAAGGGTGCCCTGATCGGCAACCTCGTCGGCCAGTTCCTCGGCGGGCTGCGCAAGCGCGAGGATGCCGGCGGCGACGCGCAGGCGGCGGGCGCGGACGGCGCCAACGGCCTCAAGCCCCTGCCGACCCTGCGCCTGGGCGACGGACGCCTGATGCTCGGCCCGCTCGCCGTGCCGAACGTGGTGCTGCCGGCGCTTTATTGAGGCTCGATCCTCCGGCCTAGGACCGGCTCCGGAGCCGCCGACGTTTCGGTGGCGCCGTCGGCTTCCCGCCGATGACAACGCAGGCGCGTGCGCCATCTCCGCACGCGGAAACCGCACAATCCCGCCACCCTTCCCACCCCCGTGGACGCGCCGGCCGGACGGACGGCGTCCACGGGCCGTGTCGTCGGAGGATCCCGCCATGTCGTCGGAGACCGCAGCACCCTCTGCAGCAGCCTCGGCCCCGATGTCGGGTCCCCCCGAGCGATGCGGACGGTCCGAGGGGGCGCAGGGGCCACGGCGGGAGAGACCGGTGCGCGCCGCCCTCGGCGCGCTTCTCGTCGGCGTCGCCCTCGCGGTGCCGACCACCGCCGAGGCCGAGACGGAATCGAGCCCCACGCCTTCCTCGTCTCAGACGGCCCCGCGCGATCCTGCCGCGGAGGGGCGAGCACCGGCCTCGCCGCAGGCGCAGGGCGAGGCCTGCGACCGCGCCGTCGCCCTCCCGAAGGAGATCGAGGCCGTGAGCCCCGACCGGTCGATCCTCGACGGCGTGACCGAGGGGCGGACCGCCGCCCTGGAGGCCGCCGCGACCGCCTGCGCTGCCGCGGCGACCGCAGGGCCGGCGGAGGCGGGCGCCTCCTACCGGCTCGGCCTCGTCCTCAAGGCGCTGGAGCGCAAGGACGCGGCGCTCGCGGCCTTCCTGCGCGCGAAGGACCTCGGCTATCCCGGCGGCTACGACGCGGTCGCGGAGGGGCGCTTCGACGGGTCCTACGGGCCCGCCCTGCCGAAGGATCCGTCCGCCGGCCTCGCCGTGCTGAGCGAGGGCGTCGCGCGGACCGGCCATCCCGAGCTCAAGCGCTATCTGGCCCGGAACCTCGCCGGCGCCGAGCCGCCGCAGGGCGACAGTGCCCGGGCGCTCACCCTTCTGGAGGAAGCCGCCCGCGCCGGCCACGCGCCCGCCGCGGCGGATTGGGCGCGGAGCCTCGCCGAGGTGGCCGAGGGGCAGCCCGCGCCGGACGTGGCGCGCATCCGCGCCCTCCTGGAGGAGGCCGTCGCGGGCGGAAGCCGCTACGCCGCCTTCGTCTACGGCCAGTTGCACGACCGGGGAGTCGGGCTGCCGCGGGATCTCGCGGCGGCACGGCGCTTCTACCTCCTGGCCGCGGAACGGGATTCGATCGCGGCCATGCTGGAGCTCGCGGGGATGATGCGGGAGGGCGAGGGCGGCCCCGTGGACATCGCCGGCCAGAGGCGCTGGCTCCTGCGGGCGAGCGGCCTCGGCAGCGCCAGGGCGACGCTGGCGCTCGCCAATTCCTACATCGACAAGGCGCCGATCAGCGTGACGCTCGGTCTCGTGCTGCTCGAACGGATGGCCGAGGGCGGCTCCGTCGAGGCCGCGCACGGGCTCGGCGTCCGCTATCAGGACGCCGGCGGCGTGGTGCGCGACTACGCCCTGGCGATGAAGTGGTTCCGCCGCGCCGCGGAGGCCGGCGACGGCCGGGCGATGAACCAGATCGGCACGATCTACGATTACGGCCAGGGCGTGCCGGCCGACCACGGCGAGGCGCGGCGCTGGTACGACCGGGCGGCCGCGAAGGGGGTGGCCGCGGCCTATACCGCCATCGGAATGCAGTACGACCACGCCCGCGGCGTGCCGCGCGACCTCGCCGAGGCCCTGGCGTGGTACCGCAAGGGGGCCGAGCGCGGCTCGGCCGCCTCCATGAACAATATCGGCTACGCCTACATGGCGGGCCGGGGGGTGGCGCGGGACGACGGGGAAGCCGTCCGCTGGCTCGAACAGGCGGTCGCGAAGAACGACCGGACCGCCAAGCTCAACCTCGCCAACCTCTATTTCCAGGGCCGCGGGGTGCCGAAGGATCCGATCCGCGGTCTCACCCTGCTGCAGGAGGCGGCCGAACAGGGGCTGCCCCAGGCGCTCAACGACCTCGCGCTGATGGAGATGAAGCGGCCGCAGCCGAACGGGGCGCGGGCGGTGCGGATGCTGCGGCAGGCCGCGGTCGACGGGGCGGCGGTCGCCTACCACAATCTCGGCATGGCCCTGATCCAGGGCTGGGACGGCGTGCCCGACTACGCGGAAGCGAATTACTGGTTCCGCCAGTCGATCGACAACCGCTCGGACATCGACGCCGCGGCCTATTCGGAGTCGCAGTTCCAGCTCGGCCAAAACCTCGTGGCCGGCCGCGGCACCGACCGCGACGTCGAGGGCGGCATGGGGCTGATCCTGGCCTCGGCCGCCGCCCGCAATCCCCGGGCGACGAGCTTCCTCAGGACCACCGGACAGGCGCGGGCGGTGAAAACCAGGGGCGGAAGCGGGACGTCCGTGCGGAAGGCCGGGACGGCCAAGGGCAGGAAGGCGCCCGCCAAGCGGAGGGCGCAGCGTTAGGGCGTCATTCCAGGCGGTGGCTGCCGACCCCCCTACCAGGGGCGCGGCGCCCCGAAGAGCTTGCGCTGGACGAAGCGGCCGGCGGCCTCGACGCGCGGCCGGTGCAGCTGGCGCAGACGCCAGAGGCGGTGCTCCCGCGGCGCGACCGGCCGCGCCAGTTCCGGCACGGCGCCGGCCCGCGCCCGCAGCCGCGCGGCCTCGGCCGGCGCGACGCTCTCCGCGTAGGCGAGGAAGTGGCGCATCTCGTCGAGGGTCGGCCCGATCCAGCTCCGGGTCCGGAGGCACGGCTCGGTCTCCGCGCGCGCCCCATTGCCGGAGTCAGCGGAGGCGGAGGCGGGATAGAAATTCAGCCGGATCTCCCCGTGCCGCACGCCGAGCACGGCGTCGGGCCGGCGCGGGTCCGGCTCGGCGGGGCTGAAGTCGCTCATCAGTCGCTCGCCCTGCACCAGCGGGACCAGGTTCGCGTCGGTGATCGCGGCGACGGCGCCCTGCCGATAGATCGCCGTGACGACGTGGTTCGCCTCGCCCTCCGTGTCGGCGAGGCTGCGGGGGAAGCGGCGCAGCAGGAGGTCGCCGGGGGCGCCTTCCGGCTCCGCGGTGTCGAAGACGCGCCGGTTGACCACCACCGCGCCGGCATGGGGCGGGATGCGGGCGATCCAGTCCTGGATCGAGCGGCCGGGCGCCGGCACCAGGACTTCGTCGAGGCCGAGGAAGGCGGCGAAGCGGAACAGCCGCGCCCGCGAGGCGAGAAAATGGTTGATGGCCGCGTAGAGCGGCGTGGTGCCGACGCGCGTCGGGCAGGGCAGGGTGGTGACGCCGATCGCCTCGTGCGCCTTCAGGAGCGCCGCGGCCTCGCCGTCGAGACCGTTGTCGTAGATGACGAAGTGGCGCACGCCGACCGCCCGGTGGACGGCGAGCCACTCGAACAGGTCGGGCGCCGCGCCCTCGACCACGGCCACGATGGCGAATGTCCGCATCTTCCGCGCCTCTCCCTCAGTTCTGCGGTGCCGCGGGCGCCGCCGCGTTGCGGGCGCGGCCGAAATCCGGCTCGGCGGTTTCCTGGCCCATGGCGACGATGCCGCGGCGGATCGCGCGGGTGCGGGTGAACAGGTCGTGCAGGGCCTCGCCGTCGCCCCAGCGGATCGCCCGCGACAGGGCCGACAGGTCCTCGTTGAAGCGCCCGAGCATCTCCAGCACCGCGTCGCGGTTGGTCAGGAAGATGTCGCGCCACATGGTCGGGTCGGAGGCGGCGATGCGGGTGAAGTCGCGAAAGCCGCCGGCGGAGAACTTGATGACTTCCGACTGCGTGACTTCTTCGAGGTCGGCCGCCGTGCCGACGATGTTGTAGGCGATCAGGTGCGGCACGTGGCTGGTGATGGCGAGCACGAGGTCGTGGTGCTCGGGCGTCATGGTCTCGACGATGGCGCCGAGGCCCTGCCACAGGCCCTGCACCCGCTCCACCGCCGCCGGATCGGCCCCCTCCGGCGGGGTCAGGATGCACCAGCGGTTCGAGAACAGGGTGGCGAAGCCCGAATCCGGCCCCGAATACTCGGTGCCCGCCACCGGATGGGCCGGCACGAACGGATTCTTCTCGGACAGATGCGGGGTAACGGCCGCGACGACGGCGGCCTTGACCGAGCCGACATCGGAGACGACGGCGCCGGGCTTCAGGTGCGGCGCGATCCCCGCCGCCACGTCACCGATGGCGCCGACCGGCACGCACAGGATCACGAGGTCGGCCCCGGCGACCGCCGAGGCCTCGGTGCTCGCCGTCTCGGCGAGTCCCAGCGCCGTCACCCGCTCGATCACGCCCGCATCGCGGTCGATCGCCACGATCTCGCGGGCGAGGCCGTAGGTCCGGGCACCGCGGGCGATCGAGGAGCCGATCAGGCCCAGCCCGACGATGGCGAGGCGCTCCACCACCGCGCTCACGGACGCGACGCTCCCACGAAGGCGGTCAGCGCATCCACGAAGGCGCGGTTGGCCTCCTCGCTGCCAACGGTCACCCGCAGGGCGTCGGGCAGGCCGTAGGAGGAGACGCGCCGCACGATCACGCCCGCGCGCGTCAGGTGCGCATCCGCCTCCGCCGCCGTGCGGCCGGGCGCGTCGGAGAAGTGGACGAGCAGGAAGTTGCCGACGCTCGGCGTCACGGCAAGACCGAGCGCCTCGACCGCGCGGGTGAGCCAGGCGAGCCATTCGTCGTTATGCGCCACCGCCGCCGCGACATGGGCCTCGTCGGCGATCGCCGCCGCCCCCGCCGCGATGGCCGCGGCCGAGACGTTGAACGGCCCGCGGATGCGGTTGACCGCATCGACCACCGCCTCGGAGCCGACCATCCAGCCGATGCGCTGCGCCGCCAGCCCGTGAATCTTCGAGAAGGTGCGCGTCATCACGACGTTCGGCGCTTCGAGCGCCAGTTCGAGGCCGGCGG
>NZ_BPRD01000311.1 GCF_022179745.1 Methylorubrum podarium | reverse complement strand
GGCGCCTCGGTGCCGGGCGGAGCGTGGCCGACGACGTCGTCGTGGACCCGCCTGTGGAGTTGGCCGGGCGCCGCGTTAGACATGACGGAGCCTCCCGGCCCGCCGCACGATATGCCGGGACGCGAAGCCCGAGACGAGCAGGAGCACGAGGAGGGCGACCACGGCCGCCGCCGCGGCGCCGCCCGCCTCAGCCCCGTAGGCCGGCAGAACGAGCCACGCGAAATGCAGGGCGAGGCCGATCAGCACGAGCAGGCCGACGCCGCGCAGCAGGGCCGGGCTCTTCCGGACGGACGCGAAGAGCAAGGCGATGAAGGGGAGGATGCCGCCGAGGACGAGGCTCGCGACGAGGACGCCGCCCCACGGGCTCGCGCCGCGCTTCAGGTACCAGGCCGCCTTGGGCGGCAGGTCGCCGTACCACGCGACGATATAGGACATCAGCTCCAGGTAGATCACGCCGAGCAGGGTCGCGAGCATCAGGCCGGCGAGGTCGGAGGCGCCGCGGGCGTCGAGGCTCGACGGGCTTGCCAGCGCGGCGAAGGCGAGAGCCGCCAGGATCTGATGCAGCGCGACGTCGGCGGCGAAGGCGGAGGCGTTGAAGCCGGGCTCGACGGAGAGGATCCAATCGACGGAGACGAGGCTGATGGTCAGGCCGTAGAAGCCGAGGCCGAGGCCGGCGACGAGCGGGCTGGCGCGCCCGGACAGGGACAACAAAGCGAGCACCGACCAGCCGAGGAGGGCGACCGTCGCGCGCACGAGGAACAGCGTCGGGTCGAGGTAGAGGCGCAGGACATCGGGCTTTGCGCCCGTGCCGGCGGCCCAAGGGTAGGCGGCCTGGAGCCCGAGGGCGACACCGAGGAAGGCGAGGGCGGCGAGCGGCACGAGGGCGGTCGCCGGCCGCAGGGCGGGTGCCAGGACCGCGCCCCATCGCCCGCCGGTCACAGTATGGATCATGGCGAGGACCAGGGCGCCGAACGGCACCGCGCTCCACACGATCCAGGCGAGCAGCCAGCCGCGGAACAGGGCATCGCTCACGGCAGCTTCTCCGCGAGATCGGGGGCCTCGGCGACGCGGGCGCCCTGCGAGAGCTGCAGCGCGCGGATATAGGCGGCGATCGCCCAGCGGTCGCGCGGCTCGACCCGATCGGCGTAAGCGTACATCACGCCGTAGCCGCGGGTGATGACATCGACGAAGTAGGCGGCCGGCGCCGCCCGCAGGCGGTCCTCGTGATAGGAGGGCGGGGCAGGGAAGCCGCGCTGCACCACCATGCCGTCGCCGTGGCCGGTATAGCCGTGGCAGGGCGTGCAGATCGCGTCGTAGCGCTGGCGTCCGCGCTCCAGCAGCGCAGCATCCAAGGGCGGCGGATCGCGCAAGGCGGCCTCGCGGCTGAGCGCGCCGACCTCGACCGTTCCCTCGGGCGGGCGGCGCGCCTCGGCTTGGTCGGGGAAGAGCGGTGCCTTGCCGTAGACCTCGTAGCGCGCCTGCCGGCGCATCGACTGGTCCTCGCAGGCACTGAGCGCGGCGAGGAGCGGCAGCAGGAGCGGGAGGAGGCGCCTCACGGATGCATCTCCGCCACGAGCAGGGCGCCGGCCCGCTCCAGG
>NZ_BPRD01000310.1 GCF_022179745.1 Methylorubrum podarium | reverse complement strand
TGCGCGAGGGACGGCTGGTCGAGGTGCTGCCGGGCTGGGGCGGCCGGGAGGGCGGCGTCTACGCGGTCCTGCCGCCGGGCCGCCTCGTCCCGGCCAAGACCCGGCTGTTCGTGGACGCCGTCGCCCACGGCATCCGCGCGGGCTGGGCGCGGTGACGCATCGCCGGACTGGGATTGCGGAATACCAAGATCGGGTACACTTTTGCGGCCCGGAGGGTGCCGATGACCCGAAACACGTCCGTCTCGCTCGGCGAGCACTTCACGCAGTTCATCGACCGTCAGGTCGAGGGGGGGCGCTACGGCTCCGCGAGCGAGGTGGTTCGTGCCGGGCTTCGCCTCCTCGAAGAGCGGGAGGCCGCCGTCGAGACGCTGCGGGCCGCGCTGATCGAGGGTGAGGAGAGCGGTCCGCCGGAACCCTTCGAGACCGAGTCCTTCCTACGGGAGAAGCGTGCAGGCGCGGTCCGGGAGTGAGCGTCCGCCTCTCGCCGAGAGCCCGTGCGGATCTCGGCCGGATCTGGGACGACTCGGCCGAACGCTGGGGTCGGGATCAGGCCGACCGCTACGTCCGCCTTTTGGCCGAAGGCTTCGCGCGACTGGCCGAAGGGACGGCCCGAGGCCGGACCGCCGACGAGATCCGTGCGGGCTATCGTCGGCTCTCCGTGGGGTCGCACATCCTGTTTTACCGCACGGGCGTCGACGGCCTGATCGAGGTCATCCGCATCCTCCACCAGCGGATGGATTTCAAACGCCACCTCTGATCCGGTTCCCGCTTGATCAGAGCGGGATCCGGATCAGCAAGCCCGCGCGGCGCTTGAGCGAGGCCGACATCCGCCCTCCCGAAGGGATCAATCGGATCTCGTATGAGGACGCCGCGCGATTCATGCCGACGCGCCTCGGGCGCGGTGACGCATCGCGCGCGTGTCCGGCCCGCCCCATCTCCGGGACGATGTCCGCCCCCTGCCAAAAGACGTTCGAGGCGACCGCCGCCCGCCTGCGCGCCTGCCGGATCTGCCGCGACGCGCCTCTCCACGGCGCCCCTCTGCCGCACGAGCCGCGGCCGGTGGTGCAGGGCAGCGCCGCCGCGCGGCTGCTGATCGCGAGCCAGGCGCCGGGCAACCGGGCGCATCGCAGCGGCGTGCCGTTCAGCGACCCGTCGGGCCGGCGCCTTCGGTCGTGGCTCGGGCTCGACGAGGCGGCCTTCTACGATCCCACGCGGGTGGCGATCCTGCCGATGGGCGCCTGCTTCCCCGGCCTCGACGCCAAGGGCGGCGACCGGCCGCCGCGGCGGGAATGCGCGCCGGCCTGGCGGGCCGACCTCCTCGCCGGATTGCCGCGCTCGACCTGATCCTGGTGATCGGCCAGTACGCGCAGGCCTGGCATCTCGGGCCGCGGCCGGGCGGCCTCACCGGGACGGTCGCGGGCTGGCGCGCGATCCTCGCGGCCTCCGCCCGGCCGCGCGTGCTGCCGCTGCCGCATCCCTCCTGGCGCAACAACGGCAGGCTGCGCACGAATCCGTGGTTCGAGGCGGAACTCCTGCCGGTGCTGCGGGCCGAGGTGGCGCACGCGATGCGGCCGTGAGCGTCGTCTCACCCGCTCACGGTTTCGCGGCCGGGCACGAACAGGTCGGGATGCTCGCTCACGAAGTCGCGGCCGCTGCGGGGATAGGCGGTCGAGCCGAAATCGTAGGAGCGGGCCACGTCGTCGTTAAGGTCCGAGTAGCGGAAGATCTGGACGATGCGGCTGTGGGTCCGGGTCGTGTTGGGGATCGAGCTGTGCGACAGGAGACTGTCGAAGATCCCGAAATCACCCTTGTTCCAGGAATAGTCGTACACCTCGTAGCCGGCGAGCTTGGATTCCCACTCATGCACCTCGAACGATCCGTTCTCGTTCTTGTGGCAGGGAAGGATCCCGAGTTCGTGCGACTTCTCCCAGATGCGCAGGCCGCCGACGCCGTCGTGATATTTCGAGATGCCGAAATACATGGTGATCTGCCGCGGTGACTGCATCAGGTACTGATAATCCTGATGCGGCGGCAGGTTGTAGCGATGGAAGCTCTCGCCGGGCGGGAAGAAATGCAGCGTGTCCCCGGCCTGCGGCGTCGCCAGGAAGGCGTCCTCGCCCCAGACGCTTCTGAGGAAGGCTTCGATGTAGTCGGCGTACTTGACCTTGTTGAAGCTGAAGACCTTGTTGTGCTGCGTGCCGAGCCCGGTGATGATCTTCCCCAGCATCGGCTGCAGGGAGGCCAGCAGCGTCAGCTTCTCGCCGATCTCGAGGTCCTGCGCCCGGCGATCGAGCTTGCGCGCGATCAGGTCGTCGAACAGGTTCTCGAGTTCCGAGATGTATCTTCTGTAGTTCGCGTCGGAGTTCATCAATCCGGGAAAGATCACGACGCCGAACGCGTTGTACGCTTCCGTGATCGGCCCGAGGTTCGCCAGGAACGTTTCGATGTCGTAATCGGGAAAGACGTACGGTCTCATCGTCACATCTCGCAGAAGGCGCAGTAGGTCTGCAGGGGATGGCGCTGCAGCCGCAGGTTCCGGATGCCCAGCACGTCTTGGACGGCCTGGGTCTCGCCCGGAAACAGGGGACAGTTAAACTCGTCGAAGACCAGGAGGGCGCCCCTGGGCATCCGGTCGAGGATCCGCTCCAGCGTGATCTTCGTCGGCGCGTAGATGTCCATGTCGAAGATCGCCAGCGCGATCGCGGCGTGCGGATTCTCCTCCAGCCAGACCGGCACCGTTTCCACCACGTTGCCGGGGACGAGGCTGTGCTTGCGGACCTCGGGGAAGGGCGCGATCGACTCGTGATAGGCGAGGATCTCGGCGAGGCTGCCCGCGAAGTCCGCGCGCGAGGAATAGTCGCCCGCGCGCGCCGCGCCATCCTTGGCATGGGTGTCGGCGAAGCCCTCGAACGTGTCGAAGCCGACGATGTGGCGGGAGTGATTGTAGGGTTCGAGGAGGCTGCGCAGGTTGAGCAGCGTGGACAGGCCCGCCCCCCAATGGACGCCGAACTCGCAGATGACGCCCGGCACGGACAGGCATCGCTGATAGAGATCGTGATAGTAGATGACCCGCGCGATCGTGTTGCGCTTCATCACCGACAGGGCATGGATCGACCAGTTCGGCCCGCTGTCTTCGAGAACGCCCAGGGCGATGGCCTTGAACCGCTCGTCCCGCTCGCGCTGGGCGGCGGTGCGGTAGCCGATGAATTCGCCCGTCCTGCTCTTTTCCATCGACAATCAGGCCCGCGCAGCGTCGTTCGGTTCGAAGGATGACGGTCGGCGACGGCAATCCTCGATGCCGCGAGAGGTTCGGGCGGGCAGGACGACGCGGGACAAGGCATGCCATGGGCCCGGCAGGGCCGCAACAGGGCCGCACCCTGCGAGGCCGCCACGGCGGACCGACCTCCTCGCCGGGCTGCCGCGGCGCGACCTGATCCTGGGGATCGGGCCGCACGAAGGCCGGCATCTCGGGCCGCGGCCCGGCGGCCCCGTCGGGACGGTCGCGGGCTGACGCGCGGATCTCGCGACCTCTGGTCCGGCGATGCGTGCCGCCGCCCATTCCTCCCGGCGCAAGCTGGCTCCGGAAAACCGGTGGTTCGAGGCGGAGTTCCTGCCGGTGCTGCGCCGAGGTGGTGCGGGTCATGGGCGGACAGGGCGAGGGACATCGTCGATGGCCCGCAGGTCAGAGGGACGTCGAATCGCCTCGATGAGCGGCGTCGCGACCATCCGCATCGATGTGAAAAGCTGGCAAATCAGATGTTTGCGGAATGCGACACGCGATGATCCTTCCGTTGGCAATCGCGATGACTTGTCAGCGATCGCCGATTGCCGCCGCGGTCGTGAGGAATAGAAAACATGCCTCGGCCGTCCGACGCGCCACCGACTCGGCCCGCGGCCGGCAACGCTCTTCGCGAGCCAGGGGAGTCCAGTCTTCATGCACGTCAATTGCGACTGCTGCGCCGATACCGCCTCGCCGCATCTCGGCCGCCGACGTCTCCTGCTCGGGGCCGTGGGCGTCCTCGCCGCGACGGCCTTGCCGAACGACGTCGTGCGCGCCGCGGCGCCCGCGGCGAGAACGTCGCTTTCCCCCGCCGACGCGCTCAAGCTCATGAAGGAGGGCAACGAGAATTTCAGGAACGAGGCCCCCTCCCTGGCGGCGAACGGACGCGAACGCCGTCTCGAACTGGCCCGCGGCCAAGCCCCGTTCTGCGTGCTGGTCGGCTGCTCCGACAGCCGGGTCTCACCGGAAATCCTGTTCGGGCGCGGGCTCGGCGAGCTGTTCATCGTGCGCAACGCCGGCAACACGGTCGACACGGCGGCGTTGGGCAGCATCGAGTATGCCGTCGGCGTTCTCGGGGTGCCCCTCGTCGTCGTGCTCGGACACCAGTCCTGCGGCGCGGTCGCGGCGGCGGTCGATGTCGTGGAGAAGAACGCCTCCTTCCCCGGCGTCATCGGCGAGATGGTGCAGCCGATCGTGCCGGCGGTCCTGGAGGCGAGGAGCCAAGGGGGCGACCTGCTCGAAGCGTCCGTGCGGAGCAACGCGCGCCGCGTCGCGAAGCGGCTCACGACGCAGAGCCTGGTGATCAAGGATGCGCTGACCGCGGGGAAGGTGTCGGTCGTGGGCGCCCGCTACGGCCTCTCCGACGGTCAGGTCGAGTGGATGGAAGACATCTGACGCGCCGCGTCCCGGTTGCCGTCGACCGTGCGGACCGTGCGCGCCCCTCCGCGAGCGGGCGCGCACGGTCCGATCCCGATCGGTGGCCGCCGAGCGTCGTAGGGAGCCGCCTTCGACGTCCGGCTCGGGGTCGGGAGCGCGCCCGCCTTCCTCGCGCGCGAAACCGTCCCGCCTCCTGGGGAGGCTCCGGCGTTGACAGGTGGCCCTCCTTGGGAGGATCGCTGCCCGGCCAGCCCACCGACGAGAGCCCGATGCCGGAGAGTGCAGACCCCCGCGACCGCCTGATCGTCGCCCTCGACCTGCCCGACGTGGCGGCGGCCGAGCGGCTCGTCGCCCGCATCGGCGACGCGGCGACCGTCTACAAGATCGGCTACCGGCTCGCCTATGCGGGCGGGCTCGACTTCGCCGCGCGGCTCGCCAAGAGCGGCAAGAAGACGTTCCTCGACCTCAAGCTCCACGACATCGGCAACACCGTCGAGGAGGGGGTGCGCTCGGCCTCCGCCCTGGGGGCGACCTTCCTGACGGTGCATGCCTATCCGCAGACCATGCGCGCGGCCCTGCGCGGGCGGGAATCGGGGCTGAAGATCCTCGCGGTCACCGTGCTGACCTCCTACGACGACGCCGACGCGGCGGAAGCCGGCTATGCGCTCCCCGTGGCCGAGCTCGTCGCCCGCCGCGCGGAGCAGGCGGCCGCGATCGGCATCGACGGCATCGTCTGCGCGGCGGCCGAGGCGGGCGCGGTGCGCGAGAGAATCGGGCCGGCGGGGCTGATCGTGACGCCCGGCATCCGCCCGGCGGGCGCGGAGGCCGGCGACCAGAAGCGGGTGATGACGCCGGGTCAGGCGCGGGCGGCGGGGATCGACCACGTCGTGGTCGGGCGCCCGATCACCGGGGCCGACGACCCCCGCGCCGTCGCCCAAGGAATCGTTGCCGAGATGGAGGACGCTTAGACATGGCCAAGGGCTACTGGATCGTGCGGGTCGATGTGAGCGACGCCGAGGCCTACAAGGCCTACGCGGCGGCCAACGGCGCCGCCTTCGCCCGCTTCGGCGGGCGCTTCCTCGTACGCGGCGGCGCCTTCGAGGCGGTGGCGGGTCAGGCGCGGGCGCGCAACGTCATCGTCGAGTTCCCGAGCTACGACGACGCGCTGGCCTGCTGGAACTCCGACCTCTACCAGTCGGCCCGCGCCCTGCAGAAGGGCGGCGCCGAGGCCGACATCCTGGTGATCGAGGGCTATGACGGGCCGCAGCCCGTCCTCTCCGAACCGGCGCCGACGCCCGGAACCGCGTCGGAGTAGCGGGTCTCCGTGCGGCGTCCCGGCCGGCCGCCTCAGCGGCCCGCCGCCCGCAGGCTGCCGAGCAGGAAGGCGATCATCACCGGCAGCGGCGGCTCGATCGTGTTGGGCTGGCGGCCGACCAGCATCGGGTGGCAGTAGCGGGTGACCCCAGCCTGGAGGCAGGCCGCCGCGCTCTTCGCGTCGGCGACGGCGAAGGCGCCCTCGCGCATGCCGTCGGCCACCACCCGAGCGAGGACGGCGCCGATGCGGTCGACATGCGCCTGGCAGACGCCCCAGCTCTCGCTCATCGCCGCCTCGACCATCTCGTGCACGCGCGGATGCGCCTCGAACCGGCGGCGGCAATCGTCGTGGAGCGCGGTGATGATCCGGGTGAGCCGCTCCGGCGCGTCAAGCTTCGGCGCGTCGGCGATCGCCGCGATCATCGCCTCGATCTCGCCGGTCAGCTTCTCGACCACCGCCTCGTTGATCGCCTTCTTCGAGTCGAAGAAGCGGTAGACGTTGGCCGGGCTCATCTTCAGCGTGCGGGCGATGTCGGCGACCGTCGTCTTCTGGTAGCCGATCTCCTGGAACGAGCGGGCCGCCGCCTCCACGATCCGGTCGCGCGTCGTCGGTCCGGTCTCGTCGGAGGGAGGAAGAAGGTGGGCCGTGGCGGCGGGCATCGTCGTCAGTACCTAAGCTTCGACACCGCCTGCGTCAAAACGGATTGACGCGAGCGGTTGGGGTCACAAAGCACCAGAGGGGCAGGCTGTTCCAACGCCTCCGCTTGCGCCTCGGAACCGGGCCGCCCGTGCCCGGATTGCCCCGGAATCGCCACCTCCGGAATGCCCCGACCGGCCGTGTACGGCCATCCGGCGCGGCCATCGGAGGGCGGCTCGTCCACAGATGGAATCTCCCATGACGCTCGAAGGCAAGCGGGCCCTCATCACCGGCGCCGATTCCGGGATCGGCCGGGCGACCGCGATCCTGTTCGCGCAGGAAGGCGCGGACGTCGCGATCACCTACAACACCGACGAGGCGGGCATCGCCGAGACCGCGTCCCGCGTCGAGGCGGCCGGCGGCCGGGCGCTCGTGATCCGGGACGATGTCGGCGATCCGGCCTCGGTCGCCGCGACCTTCGAGACCGTCGCGCGCGATCTCGGCACCCTCGACATCCTGATCAACAATGCCGGGCAGGCGATGGGCGGCATGGAGGTCGCCGAGATGGACGACGCGGTGCTGGAGCGCATCCTGCGCGTCAACCTGATGGCGCCGCTGTTCTGCGCCCGCGCCTTCATCCGCATGCGGCGCGCCGCCGCCGCAAAGCCGGCCGGCGGCAAGATCGTGATCGTCTCCTCGGTCGCCCAGCACCTGCCGACGCCGGGAAGCGCGCCCTACGGCATGTCGAAGGCAGGCGTCGGCTCGCTCTGCCGCAGCCTGTCCCGGGAACTCGCCGAGGACCGGATCAACGTCAACGCCGTCGCCCCCGGCCTGATCGAGACGCCGATGACCGCCGACCGGTTCGAGCACAGCGAGACGCTCGAACAATCGCTCGACCGCATCCCGTGGCACCGGGCCGGCCAGCCGGAGGAGATCGCCCGAGCCGCGCTCTACCTCGCGTCGGCGGATTCAGATTACGTGACGGGCCACACCCTCGTGGTCGATGGCGGATTGACCATGCAATGGGGCGGCGCCTGATTTCGGGGGAGGGCCACGCGGCCTGTTCAGACGACGGGCCGCGCGGTGGGATCCGGAATTCTTCAAGACAACTTTAACGACGTTGCGGCAGCGTGACCCGCATGGGTTTCTTCGCGCGCGCCTCCGCCGGATCCGAACGGGTGTCCCCGGACACGCCGTCCTCGATTGGTCCGACCGAGGCATCCGCATCGGCACCCGCCGAAACCGGACGCGCCTCCGATCGCGCCTCCGATCGCGCCACGATCGACGTCGTCGAGGCCGACGTGATGCGGGCGATCGGCGGGGTCGGCGGCGCGATCGCCGCCACCCGCGACGAGGTCGGCCGCATGCAGGCGGGCGTGGGCCGCATCCGTGCGCAGATGGAGCGCCTGGCCGCCGC
>NZ_BPRD01000309.1 GCF_022179745.1 Methylorubrum podarium | reverse complement strand
CCCTCGCGCTGCTGCTGGCCGTCAGCCTTGTCCTGATCCACGCCCTTCGCATCGCCTGAGGCGGTTTTTGGTTGATCACCTCGGGCCCTGCCCCACCCCGTCGTCGTGAGGCGGAGGAGAGTCCGAGGCGATCAACCGGCTTTCGTCAGCGATGGGGATCGACCGCCAGGACGGTCCGCAAAGCCTTCCGGTCGGTCTTGCCGACGCTGTTCGTTGGCAGCACATCGATGCCCCGGATCTCGGCAGGGACGTAGATCCGCGCGAGCGAGCCCTTCACGAAAGCTTTGAGGGCTGGCTCGTCGAGGCGTTCCCCCTCCTTCAGCACCACGAAGGCGACCGGCACCTCGCCGAGATCGGCGTCCGGGGCCCCCACCACGCAGCAGTCGCGGACGGCCGGATGGGTCGTCAGGTGACGCTCGATCAGAGCGGGCGAGATGTTCTCGCCGCCGCGGATGATCACGTCCTTGATGCGGCCGGTGATCGAGAGGAAGCCGTCCGCGTCGAACCGCCCGAGGTCGCCCGTCCGCAGCCAGCCGTCGACGATCGGCTGCTCCGTGCTCCCGAGATAGCCCGACATCAGGGCAGGCCCCGAGATCCGGATCTCGCCCTCGCTTCCGTGCGCCACCTCGGCGTTGGTGGCGGGATCGAACAGGCGGACGGTCTGCCCGGACAGCACCGTGCCGATCGTTCCGATCTTGCGATGCTCGGGCGGGTTCATCGTCGAGGTGCAGGTCGCCTCCGACAGGCCGTAGGAGACGAGCAGCGGTACGCCGAAAGCATCCTCGATCTGCTGGTGAAGCGTCGGCGTGATCGGTGCCGAGCCGCAGCGGAGGAAGCGGAGCGTCGCAAACCGTTCGCCGGGTTCGAGATGCGGGAGCATCCGCGCGTAGATCGTCGGTACGCCGGTCATGTAGGTCGGCCCGTCGTTCCGCAGCGATTCGATGGCGGTCTCCGGCCTGAAGCGGTCGTGGAGGATCAGGCTGGCGCCGGCCAGGAAGGGGACGATCAGCTGATTGTTGACGCCGTTGGTGTGGTAGAGCGGCATGACGTGGAGGAGCCGGTCGCGCGGATTCGTGCCGGTGTGGCGCAGGACCCCGTCCGCATTGCAGATCAGGCTGCCGTGACGCAGGACGACGCCCTTCGGGCGGCCCGTGCTGCCCGAGGTAAACAGCAGCATCGCGCTGTCGTCGCTGCCCAGGCCGTCGTCGATGAAGGCGCCGCCGCCGTTCAGAGTGCTAAAACCCCGCACCGAAGGGCTCTCGGGCGATCGATCGGCGAAGCGGTCGATCAGACTCTCATCGACGACGAGGTGGCGCATGCCGACCGTCTGCGCCTGCTCGGCGACGACCTCGGGCGCGAGTCCGGGCTCGATGAAGCAGACGCAAGCGCCCGCCTGCATCGCGCCGAAATAGGCGGCGATCGCGGCGACGCTCTTCGGTGCGATGAGGCCGACCTTGGCGCCGCGCTCGATGCCCCAATCGCGGATCCCCGCGGCATAGCCGTCGATCAGCCGAGCCAGTTCGGCGTAGGTGACGGTTGCAGGTCCGGCGATGGCCGTCCGGCCGGCCTGCGCATGCTGCGCGATCGCCTCTCGCAGGCGCGCGCTGATCGAGTCCGTCATGCCCTCGCTCCTCCCGTTATGATTCTTGTCTCAGCGCAGCCGGATCGCCGCATCGCGTTCGAACCGGGCGTCGGGGTCGAGGGCGGCGAGCGCCTCCGCTTCGGCCGGGGTCGGCGGCGGCGTCGGCTCTGCGCCGTCGGCCTCGAAGCGGAACCCGGTCCGATCCCGCACCTCGTCGAGGCTCGCCTCCGGATGCCAGGAGGCCAGGACGAGGCGGCCGTCGCGTTTCGTGAAGACGGCGATCGGCGTCACCACGCCGTGCATGCCGCCGGAGGCGGTGACGAAATCCAGCGTTTCGACCAAGGTCCGGCGCGAGTGCTCGGTTCGCCACGTCACCGCCCGGCGCGCGGTCGGCAGCATCACCGCGCCGCCCCCGCCGCCCGGCAGGCGCACCTTCGGGGCGTGCCAATCGCCGATGCAGGAGACGTTGGTGCGTCCGAGCCCGTCGATCTGGGCCGCGCCGAGGAAGCAGAGATCCATCTGCCCGCGGGTGCAGAGGTCGTAGAAATCCTCGTTGGCGAAGATCGACCGGGAGCCCTCCGCCAGCACCGGGTCGGAGGAGGAGATCGGCACCATCGACGGGCTCGGATCCACGCCGCCCGCCACGTTGATGTAGGTGAAGGCGAACGGGTAGGCGCGCTTGGCCAGCAGGCAGGCCAGCATCGGCAGGGCCGAGTTGACGCCGCTGAAGGTGATCTCGTTCGGCCGCACGAAGCGGGCGAGGTTCGTCACGACGTAGGAGAAGGGGGACCACTCAGACATGGGCCGCCTCCCGCGCCTCGGGCGCCGCGTCGAGATGGGCCTGGAGCACGCCGGGGGCGTCGTCCATGTAGGCCTCGACCGCCGGGTAATCGACCGCGTAGTGCGGCCAGCACGAGCCGGGCCAGGCACCGTCGGGGACGATGCTGACGGCCTCGACGAGGAAATGGGGCACGAGGGTCAGCTCCGGCTGTTCGCGAAACGACGCGCTCGACGCGACGCGCTCGGCGACGACGAGGACGCGCTTGGCCGATCGGCTCATGATGCGATCCCAGTGCGAGGTGCCGTAGACGCGTACGTCGCCCTCCTCGCTGACCTCGTTTGCGTGGATGACGGCGAAGTCCGGGGTGATCCGCGGGATGACGTAGACCGTCTCGCCGCCGCCGTAGGGGTCCTCGACCGTCTTCCAGCCGTTCAGGGCGGGCAGATCGGAGCCGTGAATCCCGCCGCAGGGCATGAAGGGCACGCCGAAGGCTGCGGCGCGCAGGCCCGCGGTAAGGCTGGCGCAGGCATGCTCCTCCAGGCGGATCTGGCCGGTCTCGACCGCGCGCCGATACCACGGTGCGAGGCCGAAATTGCCCTCCATCGCGACGATGCCGGCGCGCGCCCGGCCGAGCGCCCCGGCGCGGCAGAGGATGTCGATATCGTAGCCGGGGGATTGCTTGATGACCTCCAGGTCCCTGCGCCCCTGGCGGATCAGCTCGCGCACGAGGGCGAAGGGGCCGCGGTGCAGGAAGCTGCCGCCGAGGGCGAGCGAGCTGCCGTCGGTCACGCGGGCGGCGAGGTCTTTGAGGGGGACGATCTTCGGCGTGCCGAGACTCACGGGCGCTTCTCCCGATGCGACGATGTTTGGGCGCGGTAGGCGCCGATGCGCGCCTTGAGCCCCGGACGGGCGGCGGAGGTGACGAGGTCGGCAAGGTCCTGCGCCCGCGTGTCGGCCGTGGTCGCGCCGTAGAGGGCCGCGGCCGCTTCGGGCGAGAGCCGGCACGCCGCCTCGACGGCGTTCGCGACGGCTTCCGGCCATTCCGCGATCGCGACGCGGCCCGTCAGGAAGCCGTCCTGCAGCGCCTCGTCGGCGTCGAAGACGAGGCCGTCGCCGAGGACCGCGCGGGCGCGGGCTTCGCCGACGCGCTCGGCGTAGCGGCGGGTGCCGAGCACGAGGCCGAAAGCGAGCCCCGGCATCCGGAAGGTCGCGCCCGGATCACCGATGCGGCGCCCGCAGGAGCAGATCAGATCGACGCCGGCGCCGAAGTTGCGCCCCTGCGCCAGCGCCATCGTCTCGAAGGGCGCGTGACGGACGGCCTGCAGCAAATGCTCGACGAGAACGAAGCGCAGAACCAGATCGCCCTCGGACTGCTCCTCGTAGCCGCCGAAATCGAACCCGGCGCTGAAGTTGCGGCCGTTGCCCTTGAGCACGAGCAGGCGGATGCCGGTGCGGCCGGCCTCGGCGACCTGTTCGAGCAGGGCCTCGACCAAAGTGGCCGAGAGCGCGTTCATCTTGTCCGGCCGGTTCAGCGTGAGGATCAGGGTCGGGCCGTCGCGCTCGACGAGAAGCTCGCTCATCGCGGATCCTCCTCAGGCCGTCCGGGCCAGGGCGGCTGCCGGCCGTTCGGCTCCGAACACGTCCTCGTTGTGCTCGCCGAGAGCGGGCGGGTCGCGGTAGATCGGGAATCCTTCGCCGGAGAACCGCAGCGGGGAAACGAAGGTGCGGGTCTCCACACCCGACGGCAGCCGCACCGGCTGCACCCAGCCCATATGCGCGACCTGCGGGTCGGCAAGGGCCTCGGAGTAGCTGTTGATCGGCGAGCAGGGCACGCCGGCCGCGCGGAAACGCGCCAGAAGCTCTTCGCAGGTGAAGTCCGCGAAGAGCGTCTCCAGGATCTCGAGGAGCTCGCCCTGGTTCTGCGCTCGCAGGAGCGTCGAGGCAAAGCGCGGGTCCTCGGACAGGTCCGGGCGCTCGATCGCATCGCAGGCCGAGCGATAGAGCGCGTTGTTGCCCGCCGCCATCGCGAAGTAGCCGTCCTTGGCGCGAAAGGCTTGGTAGGGGGCGTTACGCGGGTGCGCGGAGCCGAGCCGACGAGGATCGCGACCGCTGCCGAAATACTCGCTGGTCTGGAGCGCGCCCATCGCCAGCGAGGCGCCGAACATCGAGGCGTCGATATGCACGCCCCGGCCGGTGGCGCGGGCCTCCAGCAAGGCGGCCGCGATGGCGTAGGCCGCGTAGAGCCCGGTGCCGAAATCCGAGATCGGCACGCCGCACTTGACCGGCGGCGCATCGGGCTCGCCGGTCACGCTCATCACGCCGCTCATCGCCTGCAGGGTCAGGTCGAAACCGGCCTCCTTCGAGCGCGGCCCTTCCTGGCCGTAAGCCGAGATCGAGCAGTAGACGAGGGCGGGCCGGTCGGCGCTGACGGTCGCGTAGTCGAGGCCGAGGCGCTGCATGACGCCGGGGCGGTTGTTCTCCAGCACGATGTCGGCGGAGCGGATGAGATCCCGCGCCCGCGCGTTGTCGGCCGGATCCTTGAGGTCGAGCGTGACCGAGCGCTTGTTGCGGTTCAGCGAGGCGAAGTTCTCGCTGTAGCCCTCGCTGATCGGGGGCCAGGCCCGCATGGAGTCGCCACCCTCCGGGTGCTCCACCTTGATGACGTCCGCGCCCATGTCGGCGAGGAGCATGGCGCAGAACGGACCGGCAGCGACGCTGCAGAACTCGATGACCCGGATACCGGAAAGCGGTCGCAAAGCCTTACTCCTTCGATCAGGCGAATTCGGCGGTCGCGCCCGAGGGCGCGTGACCCTGAGCGGTTCGCGGCGCGTGGTGTGACGAGAGGGTGATGGGATTGTAGCCGAGCGCCCGGGACAGGCTGCGGGCCACGTCGACGACGACATCGCTGTATCGGCGCAGGGCGGCCGGGTTCAGGCGGTCGGCCGGGCCGGAGATGCCGATCGCGGCGCCGGGACGTCCCATCGCATCGTGGACGATGGCGGCGAGCCCGCAGACACCCTCACGCCACTCGCCGCGATTGATCGCGAATCCCTGGATCCGGACCTGTTCGAGCTCGCGGCGCAGGAGGTCCAGGCTCGGGATCGTCCGGGAGGTGTGGACCTGAAGCACCTCCGGCAGGTGCGCCAGCGCCTCCTCCTGATAGGCGAGCAGCGCCTTGCCGGAGGCCACGCAGTAGGCCGGCGCGCGGCCGCCGATCGAGGAATAGGCCCGCACCGGGTGCGGGCTCTCGATCTTGTGCAGGTAGATGACATCCGCCTTGTCGAGGAGCGAGAGGTGAATCGTCTCCTGCGTCCGCTCGGCCAGCGACCGCATGTAGGGCTCCGCGACCTGCCGCACGTCGATACGGGCCAGGACGGAACTCGCCAGCTCGAACAGCTTCAGCGTGCACTCGTAGGTGCCGGCCGGTGTGGCGCGGGCGTAGCCGGCGGCCACCAGCGTCTGCAGCGTGCGGTGCACGTTGCTCTTCGTGAGGTTCAGGGAGCGGGCCAGGTCGCTGACGCCGCGCGGCGCCTCGCTGCCGGCGAGATGCTCGAGAACCGTCAGGCCTTTGATCAGCGTGCTGTCCATCGTTCCACTATTCGATACAGCGTTCCACAGAAGGCTAGTGCCGAACGCCGAGGCGCGTCAAGGCCGCGGATCGGTCAACTGGCGAAATCCTTACGAAGATTGTCGGGCGGGTGAACAAACGCCGGTACTATGCTGCATTTTTTCGATTGACGAAGAATGGACTCATTCAATAGCGTAGTGAAAGGTGATACGGCGTTCCATATAATAGAACAATCGGGTGCTGTTCATCGACTCCGGGGAAGACCCGGATCACAACCACCCCATTGTCGGGAGAGGGAACATGGACGCCACGGTGAGAAAGCCGCCGACGAAGAAGGACGTTTTCCGCGTCGTCAGCGGCAACTTCCTCGAAATGTTCGACTTCATGGTCTACGGCTTCTACGCCGCCGCGGTGGCGAAGGCCGTGTTCCCCAACGACAACGAGTTCGTCTCGTTGATGCTGTCGCTGGTGACGTTCGGCGTCGGCTTCCTGATGCGCCCGCTCGGCGCCATCGTGCTCGGCGCCTACATCGATCGGCACGGACGACGCGCGGGCCTGGTCATGAGCCTCGCGATCATGTCCGTCGGCGTTGCCCTGATCGCCTTCACGCCGACCTACGCCTCGATCGGCATCGCCGCCCCGATCCTCGTCCTGATCGGACGCCTGCTCCAGGGCTTCTCGGCGGGCGCCGAATCCGGCGGCGTGTCGGTCTATCTGTCCGAGATCGCCACGCCCGGGAACCGCGGCTTCTACGTGAGCTGGCAGTCGGCGAGCCAGCAGGTCGCCGTCGTGTTCGCCGCCGTGATCGGCGTCACCTTGCGCGGCCTCCTCACCGAGGAGCAGATGCTCAGCTGGGGTTGGCGCATCCCGTTCCTGATCGGCTGCCTGATCATCCCGGTGCTGTTCTGGATCCGCCGCTCGATGCAGGAGAGCGAGGACTTCGCCCAGCGCGCCAAGCATCGTCGCGTCACGCTCGGCGAGATCTACCGCTCGCTCCTCCAGAACTGGGCGATCGTCCTCAAGGCCGTTCTGCTCGTCACGCTGACGAGCGTGTTCTTCTACATGATCACGGCCTACACGCCGACCTACGCGCGCCAAGTGCTCGGGCTGAGCGACCAGGACAGCTTCATCGTCACGGTCTGCGTCGGCCTCGCGAACTTCGTATGGGTTCCCGTCATGGGCGCGGTGTCGGACCGCGTCGGCCGTCTGCCGGTGCTCCTGACCTTCTCGGTGCTGATCGGCATCACCGCCTACCCGGTCATGGCCTGGCTCGTGTCCGACCCGTCCTTCGGCCGGCTCCTGGCAACGCTGATGTGGATGTCGTTCCTCTACGGCGGCTATCAGGGCGTCATGGTCGTCACCCTGACCGAGATCATGCCGGCCGAGGTGCGCGCCACCGGCTTCTCGCTCGCCTACAGCCTGGCCCAGGCGATCTTCGGCGGCTTCACGCCGGCGATCTGCACCTACCTGATCCACGCATCGGGCAACAAGGCGATGCCGGGCCTCTGGCTCGCCTGCGCCGCGATGTTCTCGATCGTGGGCGCGCTGACGCTCTACCGCAATGCGCATATCGCGCGGCGCTCGGCCCCGTCCGCCAGCCTCGCCTGACCGATCGCACGCAAGGCGCCAGCGGATCTTGAGGCTTTCGCGAACGGCCTGGGCGGAAACGGTTCCGCCCAGGCGTCAACCACCGAGAACGCGTCGTCGTTCGGACAGGTATCGAACAGGACCATCGGCATGAGCCTGAGGACGGCGGCACGGGACGCGCTGGCGAACCCGCGAGCAAAGGCCGGCTCGGTCTCCGACCTGTTGCCGGGGGTCCTGCTCTGCCTGACCATCGCCGTCGTCGCGGCGGGCATCCAGTCTCTCGAGGAGCGGAGCTTCGGTCATCCCTACATCGAAGCGCTCGTCCTCGCGATTCTGTTCGGCCTCGGTCTCCGCACGGTCTGGCAGCCGAGTCCGCGGTTCCAGGCCGGCATCGCGTTCAGTGCCAAGCAACTGCTCGAGGTGGCCGTCGCGCTGCTCGGCGCGACGGTGAGCGTCGGCGCCCTTCTGGCGTCCGGCCCGGCGCTCCTCGCCGGCATCGTCAC
>NZ_BPRD01000308.1 GCF_022179745.1 Methylorubrum podarium | reverse complement strand
AGGCCTCCCTCGTCGGCCTGACCCGCGAGGGAGGCCTTGCGGCCGGGCAGGGTCGAGAGGGCGGTGACCTCGGGGGCCTTCTCGATTGCGGGGAGGGCGCGCGATGCGCCCGGGGCGGAGTCGAACGACACCGTCGCCATGGCTCAGGACCTTAGGAAGCTGGAACGGCTCTCATATAGGCGCAATCGGGCGGGAACGCGACCGCACACCGGAATGGGAGACCTCCGAAGCCGGCTCAGCCCCGCAACTCCTCCTCCAGGAACGCCCGCACCTCCGCGGAATCGATCCCCGGCGCGATGAAGCTCTGGCCGATGCCGCGGGCGAGGATGAAGGTGAGCTGGCCGTCGCGGACCTTCTTGTCCTGGGCCATGGCGTCGAGGAGCGCCTCCGGGTCGCCGCAGCCGCCCGGCACCTGCTGCAGGCGGGTCGGCAGGCCGGCGAGCGCGAGATGGTTGGCGACGCGGCCCGCATCCTGGCCGGGGCAGAGGCCGAGCCGGGCCGAGAAGCGGAAGGCCAGCGCCAGCCCGATCGCGACGCCCTCGCCGTGGACGAGGCGGGCGGCGTCGTAGCCGGTCAGCCGCTCCAGGGCATGGCCGAAGGTGTGGCCGAGATTGAGTAGGGCGCGCTCGCCGTCCTCCCGCTCGTCGCGGGTCACGACGCCGGCCTTGGCGCGGCAGCAGGCGGCCACCGCCTCGTCGCGCTCCGGGCCGCCGGAGAAGATGCCGACCCAGTTCGCCTCGCACCATTCGAAGAAGTCGGCATCCCCGATCAGGCCGTACTTGGCGACCTCGGCGTAGCCCGCCCGCATCTCGCGCTCCGAGAGCGTGTCGAGGGTCGCGGTGTCGGCGAGCACGAGCCGCGGCTGGTGGAAGGCGCCGATCAGGTTCTTGCCGAGCGGCGAATTGATGCCCGTCTTGCCGCCGACCGACGAATCAACCTGGGCGAGCAGGGTCGTCGGAACCTGGAGGAAGCGGACGCCGCGCCGCAGGGACGCCGCCGCGAAGCCGGCGAGATCGCCGACCACGCCGCCGCCGAGCGCCACGACGAGGTCGCCGCGCTCGATCCTCTGGGTCAGCAGCCCGTCGCAGACGCGGGCGAACTCCGCATAGCTCTTCGAGGCCTCGCCCGGGGGCACGGTGGTGATCCCGCAGCGCAGGCCGGCCGCCTCCAGGCTCGCCCGCACCCGCGCGCCGTAGAGGCCGGCGACCGTCTCGTCGGTGACGATGCCGGCGGCCCGGGCGCCGAGATCCCGCGCTTCCGCGCCCACGGCGTCGATGAGGCCGCGGCCGATCCGGATGTCGTAGTCGCGCCCGCCCGAGAGGGGAACGTTCACGCGTGAGGGTTGTTGCTTCATGGAAAATGTCAAATGTTGCGTCTGGGCCACGCGGGACGGATTGATGTGGACGTCGAGCGCTTCCATCACGTCTTCCACCACGCGGTCGTGGGAGACGTCGCGGGACAGCACCGTGACGTCGGCCTGGGCATAGACCGGATGGCGCACCTCCATCAGCGCGCGCATGGTCGCCTCCGGATCCTCGGTCTGGAGGAGGGGGCGCGTGTTGCGCTTGCGCACGCGGCGCATCAGCACCTCGAGATCGGCCTTGAGCCAGACCGAGAGGCCGCCCTCGGCGATCCGCGCCCGCGTCGCCTCGCGCATGAAGGCGCCGCCGCCGGTGGCCAGCACCATCGGCCCCTCGCGCAGCAGGCGCGCGATCACGCGCTCCTCGCCCTCGCGAAAGCTCGCCTCGCCGTAGATCGCGAAGATGTCGGCGATGGTGAGCTTGGCCGCCGCCTCGATCTCGTGGTCGGCATCCTTGAACATCAGCCCGAGACGGCCGGCGAGGCGGCGTCCGACCGTGCTCTTGCCCGCTCCCATGAGGCCGACGAGCACGATCGACCGGGCTCCAAGGCCGCGGCGCAGGCGTGCTTCGATCGGTTCGCCGGGCGGTGGCGCCGGCGGCAGGGGCAGGGTCATCGGGCGGTCATAGACGGTTTTGCGGATGCGGCGAAGCGTCGGCTATCGCCGTCCACGCCGCGCCGGAAGCCCCTCGATCGCGCTCTGCGTGTACGCCAACCGAGATCCGCACAAAAACCCGGACCGGGAGGGGTTGCAAAGTGGCGCGTGGACGGGAAGGCTCGTACGCGAGCGCGTGGGACGGCACCGCTCTCGATCAGGCTTGCCTGGTCGAGTGCCCCCACGCTGGTTGTCTCAGTGCCAGGAAAGTCATGTCGCCGTACGGATCTGTCTCCCTTCCCGTCACCCGAACCGACACCGAGAGGGAGGCGAGCGATCCGATCTCCGATCCGCGTGTCGGCCCCCCCCGCACCCCGCGGCTCAGCGGCCCCGCCGCCCGCGCCAGGCCCACGCCGGTCTCGACGGATGCGCGGCTGCTGGCCATCGCCACGGAGCACCTGACCCGGCTCGGCCCCAAACGGGTGACGGTGGTGGCGGTCGCGGCGGAAGCCGGCATGACCCATGCCAACGTCTACCGCTACTTCCCCTCCAAGGACGCTCTGCTCGACGCGGTCGCCGGGCGCTGGCTGCGCGACCTCGAGACCGAGCTCGCCGGCATCGCCGACGCGCCCGATCCGGCCGACGACAAGATCGAGCGCTTCATCAGCGCGCTGGCCAACGCGCAGAGCGAGATGCTGACCCGCGAGCCCAACCTGTTCGCCGTGCATCTCGATGCCACCGTCGCCTCGCGCCCGATCGCCCGCCGCCATCGCGTGCGGTTGCGCGCCCTCGTCGAGCGCGTGGTCGAGGAGGGGATCGGCACCGGCGTCTTCGCCGCCCGCGACCGGGAGCGGGCCATCGCCGTCATCTTCGACGCGAGCTACCGCTTCACCCACCCGGTGGCGATCCAGCACGACGCGGACGTGCCGCGCGACCTCCTCGACGCACGGCTCGGGGCGGTGATCCAGTCGATCCAGCGGGCCCTTCGGACAGGCACATTCTGAATACCGGATACGGTCCAGCTGCTGCGTCGCGGCGCGGCACGGTTCACATCCAATGACAGATCGAAAATCCTGTCACCAACCCCTTGCCGGCTGTCTTTTGCCGCCGATCGGGCCTTCAACCGTCTGTCACCAATCGTTTTTTCTGAAAAGCTCCCCGCCTCCGAAGGTTCTCCGGCCTCGATCCGGCCCCGCCGACCCGGACCTTCGTCGGGTTGAAGCCCTGTGGCTTTTCCGCCAAACACCGCCCCCATCAGAATTGATCGGCGAAGGTTCGGCCGCAGCGCACCATCCGTGACGTCGCTGACACGTTTTTCCGAACCGTCGCGAATTCCGACCGGAGGCTAGACCATCCATGGCACGCAGCAAGATCGCGCTCATCGGAGCCGGGCAGATCGGCGGAACGCTCGCCCATCTCGCGGGCCTCAAGGAACTCGGTGACGTGGTGCTGTTCGACATCGTCGACGGCGTGCCCCAGGGCAAGGCGCTCGACATCGCCGAGTCCGCGCCGGTCGACGGCTTCGACGCCAAGTATGCGGGCGCCAGCGACTATTCCGCGATCGCCGGTGCCGACGTGGTGATCGTGACGGCAGGCGTGCCGCGCAAGCCGGGCATGAGCCGCGACGATTTGATCGGAATCAACCTGAAGGTGATGGAGGCGGTCGGCGCCGGCATCAAGGAGCACGCCCCCGACGCCTTCGTGATCTGCATCACCAACCCGCTCGACGCGATGGTCTGGGCGCTGCAGAAGTTTTCCGGGCTGCCCACCCACAAGGTCGTCGGCATGGCCGGCGTGCTCGACTCCGCCCGCTTCCGTCACTTCCTGGCGGAGGAGTTCGGGGTCTCGGTCGAGGACGTCACCGCCTTCGTGCTCGGCGGCCACGGCGACGACATGGTGCCGCTGACCCGCTACTCGACGGTGGCCGGCGTACCGCTGACCGATCTGGTCAAGCTCGGCTGGACCACCCAGGAGAAGCTCGACGCCATGGTCGAGCGCACCCGCAAGGGCGGCGGCGAGATCGTCAACCTCCTCAAGACCGGCTCGGCCTTCTACGCGCCCGCCGCCTCCGCCATCGCCATGGCCGAGAGCTACCTGCGCGACAAGAAGCGGGTCCTGCCCTGCGCCGCCTATCTCGACGGCCAGTACGGCATCGACGGCCTCTATGTCGGCGTGCCGGTGGTGATCGGCGAGAACGGCGTCGAGCGCGTCCTCGAAGTGACCTTCACCGACGACGAGAAGGCGATGTTCGAGAAGTCGGTCAACTCCGTGAAGGGCCTGATCGCGGCCTGCCAGGGCATCAACGACAAGCTCGCCTAACGCTCCGTCCGGTTCGGCGGCGGGGGGCTGACGCCGCCCGCTCGGCCCCCTTCCTTGCCCGTCCGACGAGGTCTCGATGAACATCCACGAATACCAGGCAAAGGCTGTCCTCAAGGAATTCGGCCTGCCGGTCTCCCGCGGCGTGGCGATCTTCAAGCCGGACGAGGCGGCGGCGGCGGCCGACGCGCTCGGCGGGCCGGTCTGGGTGGTGAAGTCGCAGATCCACGCGGGCGGGCGCGGCAAGGGCACCTTCAAGGGCGCGCCCGCGGGCGCCAAGGGCGGCGTGCGCGTCACCAAGTCCAAGGACGAGGTGGTGCAGTTCGCCTCCGAGATGCTCGGCGCGACGCTGGTGACGGTGCAGACCGGCGAGGCCGGCAAGCAGGTCAACCGCCTCTACATCGAGGAAGGCGCCTCGATCGCCGCCGAGTTCTACCTGTCGATGCTGGTCGATCGCGAGACCGGCCGCGTCGCCTTCGTCGTCTCGACGGAAGGCGGCATGGACATCGAGCAGGTCGCCCACGACAGCCCTGAGAAGATCGTCACCTTCTCGGTCGATCCGGCCACCGGCATCATGCCCCATCACGGCCGCGCGGTGGCCAAGGCGCTGGGCCTTTCCGGTCCCCAGGCCAAGGAAGCCGGCGCGCTGACGGAGAAGCTCTACGCGGCCTTCACGGCCAAGGACATGAGCATGCTGGAGATCAACCCGCTGGTGCTCACCGGCGACGGCCATCTCAAGTGCCTCGACGCCAAGATCTCCTTCGACTCGAACGCCCTCTACCGCCACCCCGACATCGTCGCCCTGCGCGACGAGACCGAGGAGGACGCCAAGGAGATCGAGGCCTCGAAATACGACCTCGCCTACATCGCGCTGGACGGCACCATCGGCTGCATGGTGAACGGCGCAGGGCTCGCCATGGCGACCCTCGACATCATCAAGCTCTACGGCGAGGAGCCGGCGAACTTCCTGGACGTCGGCGGCGGCGCCTCCGAGGAAAAGGTCACGGCGGCGTTCAAGATCATCACCGCCGACCCGCAGGTGAAGGGCATTTTGGTCAACATCTTCGGCGGGATCATGAAGTGCGACGTCATCGCCCGCGGCGTGCTCGCGGCGGTGAAGGCGGTCGGCCTCGAAGTGCCGCTCGTGGTGCGGCTCGAGGGCACCAATGTCGAGGAGGGCAAGGAGATCATCCGGAACTCCGGCCTCAACGTGATCCCCGCGGACGATCTCGACGACGCCGCGCAGAAGATCGTCGCCGCGGTGAAGAAGGGCTGAGGCGATCGCGGGAGGCCATGATGACCACCACGCTCACGATCACGCTTGAGAGCCATGTCATGGCCCGACTCCAGACGCTTGCCGACGAGCGTCATGAGTCGGTTCATGACCTCGCCGTCGAAGCGATCGAGAGCGTGGTTCGACGTCAGACCGACAAGGCGCGGAAAAGACTCCTCGATCTCATCGACGCCTCGCAGGGCGAGATCGGGCCGGTCACGTGGAAGCGGGACGAACTCCATGACCGTTGACTGCTTCCTCGACACGAATGTGCTGGTCTACGCGGTCTCGGGCGCTCCCTCCGAAACCGAGAAGAAGGCGCGTGCCCGCGAACTCATCGCGCGTCGGCAGTTCGGAACGTCGGGCCAAGTGCTGCAGGAATTCTTCGTCACCGTCACGCGCAAGATCAAACAGCCCCTCTCGATCGAGCGCGCGATCGAAGTCGTCGACGCGTTCGACGATCTGCCCTGCGTCCCGATCGATCCGCAACTCGTGCGAGAGGGCGCTTTGCGGGCCCAGAAGCATCAGATTTCCTACTGGGACGGCGCCATCGTCGCCGCAGCCGAACGACTCGGGGCAACCATCCTCTACAGTGAAGACCTCAACGACGATCAGGCCTACGGCTCGGTTCGCGTCGTGAACCCCTTCCGAAGCCATTCATAGAAAGACGGCCGCAGGAGCCCGAATGTCCATTCTCATCGACCAGAACACGAAGGTCATCTGCCAGGGCTTCACCGGCAAGAACGGCACCTTCCACTCCGAGCAGGCCATCGCCTACGGCACCAAGATGGTCGGCGGCACGAGCCCGGGGAAGGGCGGCGCGACCCATCTCGGCCTGCCGGTGTTCGACACGGTGGCCGAGGCCCGCGAGGCCACCGGCGCCACGGCTTCCGTCGTCTACGTGCCGCCGCCCGGCGCGGCCGACGCGATCTGCGAGGCGATCCAGGCCGAGATCCCGCTGATCGTCTGCATCACGGAGGGCATCCCGGTGCTCGACATGGTGCGGGTCAAGCGCGCGCTGGAGGGCTCGAAGTCGCGGCTGATCGGGCCGAACTGCCCCGGCGTCGTCACCGCGGGCGAATCGAAGATCGGCATCATGCCGGCCAACATCTTCAAGCCGGGCTCCGTCGGCATCGTCTCGCGCTCCGGCACGCTGACCTACGAGGCGGTGTTCCAGACCACGGTCGAGGGGCTGGGCCAGACCACCGCCGTCGGCATCGGCGGCGACCCGGTCAAGGGCACCGAGTTCATCGACATGCTGGAGCTGTTCCTCGCAGACGAGAAGACCCAGTCGATCGTGATGATCGGCGAGATCGGCGGTTCGGCCGAGGAAGAGGCGGCGCAGTTCCTGGCCGACGAGGCCAAGCGCGGGCGCAAGAAGCCGATGGTCGGCTTCATCGCCGGCCGCACGGCCCCGCCCGGCCGCCGCATGGGGCATGCCGGCGCCATCATCTCCGGCGGCAAGGGCGGCGCCGAGGACAAGATCGCGGCGATGGAGGCGGCGGGCATCCGCGTGTCGCCGTCGCCGGCCCGGCTCGGCCGCACCCTGGTCGAGGTGCTGAAGGGTTGAGCCGGTCTGTAACCGGGATCCGCGCGGCTGTGTTGCACCGCACGCACGCTCGGGCGACCCATATGGGAGACGATGCCGGGACGCGTCCGCGCCCCGGCCGGATCCGGCGGCGCGAAGCGGGGCTCTGACGCTCCGCTCGGGACGCGCGCCGGATCGGACACGACGCGGCGGCAGGCCCGAGACGGCGCCGCCCGAGCGGTAGGACAGGCAGCGATGGCACGCCAGGACGCGAACGAAGCGCTTCTCCAAACCTCCTTCCTCTACGGCGCGAACGCCGCCTGGATCGAGGAATTGCAGGCGGCCTATGCCCGCGACCCGAACGCGGTCGATCCCGAGTGGCAGCGCTTCTTCAAGGAGCTGGGCGAGGACGACGCCCTGGTGAAGAAGAACGCCGAGGGCGCCTCCTGGGCCAAGCCCAACTGGCCGGTCCCGCTCAACGGCGAGATCGTCTCGGCGCTCGACGGCAATTGGGGGGCCCTGGAAAAGGCGCTCGGCGAGAAGATCCAGGCCAAGGCCCAGCCCGGCAAGCCCGGCGATTCGGCCAAGGGCGCGGCGATCGTCGCCGCCACCGGCGTCTCGGTCGAGCAGGCCACCAAGGATTCCGTGCGCGCGATCATGCTGATCCGCGCCTACCGCATGCGCGGCCACCTGCACGCCAAGCTCGACCCGATCGGGCTGGCGCCCCGCGGCGACCACGAGGAGCTGCACCCGCAGCATTACGGCTTCCAGGAGAGCGACTGGGACCGCAAGATCTTCCTCGACAACGTGCTCGGCATGGAATTCTCGACGATCCGCGAGATCGTCGGCATCCTGGAGCGCACCTACTGCCAGACGCTCGGCGTCGAGTTCATGCACATCTCCGATCCCGAGGAGAAGGCGTGGATCCAGGAGCGCATCGAGGGCAAGGACAAGGAAATCTCGTTCACGCCGGAAGGCCGGCGCGCGATCCTGAACAAGCTGATCGAGGCCGAGGGCTTCGAGAAGTTCCTCGACCTGAAATACACCGGTACCAAGCGCTTCGGCCTCGATGGCGGCGAGTCGATGGTCCCGGCTCTGGAGCAGATCATCAAGCGCGGCGGCGCGCTCGGCGTCGAGGAGATCGTCCTCGGCATGGCCCATCGCGGCCGGCTGAACGTGCTCACCAACGTGATGGCCAAGCCGTTCCGGGCTGTGTTCCACGAGTTCAAGGGCGGCTCGGCCTCTCCCGCGGAGGTCGAGGGCTCGGGCGACGTGAAGTACCATCTCGGCGCCTCCTCCGACCGCGCCTTCGACGACAACACCGTCCACCTCTCGCTCACCGCCAACCCGTCCCACCTCGAGATCGTCGATCCGGTGGTGCTGGGGAAGGTGCGGGCCAAGCAGGACCAGAAGGCCAAGCCGAACGTCGAGCGCCGCAAGGTGCTGCCGCTCCTGATCCACGGCGACGCGGCGTTTGCCGGCCAGGGCGTGGTGGCGGAGTGCTTCGGCCTGTCGGGCCTCAAAGGGCACCGCACCGGCGGCTCGATCCACTTCATCATCAACAACCAGATCGGCTTCACCACCGACCCGCGGTTCTCGCGCTCCTCGCCCTATCCGTCCGACGTGGCGAAGATGGTCGAGGCGCCGATCTTCCACTGCAACGGCGACGACCCCGAGGCCGTGACCTTCGCCGCCAAGGTCGCGACCGAGTACCGCCAGAAATTCGGCAAGCCGGTCGTGATCGACATGCTGTGCTACCGCCGCTTCGGCCACAACGAGGGCGACGAGCCGGCCTTCACCCAGCCGAAGATGTACCAGCGGATCCGCAAGCATCCGACCGCGCTGGAGACCTACGGCAAGAAGCTCGTCGCGCAGGGCGACGTGACCCAGGAGCAGCTCGACGCGCGCAAGGCCGAGTTCCGCTCGATGCTGGAGGGCGAGCTCGACGTCGCCGGCGGCTACAAGCCGAACAAGGCCGACTGGCTCGACGGGCGCTGGTCCGGCTTCAAGGCGGTGCGCGAGGACGTGGACGATCCCCGCCGCGGCCGCACCGGCGTGCCGGTGGAGACCCTGCGCGACATCGCCACGCGGATCACCACGCCGCCGCCGGGCTTCCACCTCCACCGCACGATCCAGCGCTTCTTCGACAACCGCGCCAAGGCGGTCGAGACCGGTGTCGGCATCGACTGGGCGACGGCGGAAGCGCTGGCCTTCGGCTCGCTGCTGATCGAGGGCCACCGTGTCCGCCTCTCGGGCCAGGACGTGGAGCGCGGCACCTTCTCGCAGCGCCACGCCGTGGTGATCGATCAGGAGAACGAGCAGCGCTACACGCCGCTCAACTCCGTGCGCGAGGGGCAGGCGAGCCTGGAGGTCATCAACTCGATGCTCTCCGAGGAGGCGGTGCTCGGCTTCGAGTACGGCTACTCGCTGGCCGAGCCGAACTCCCTGGTGCTGTGGGAGGCGCAGTTCGGCGACTTCGCCAACGGCGCGCAGGTGGTCATCGACCAGTTCATCAGTAGCGGCGAGCGCAAGTGGCTGCGCATGTCCGGCCTCGTGATGCTCCTGCCGCACGGCTATGAGGGCCAGGGACCGGAGCACTCCTCCGCCCGTCTGGAGCGCTATCTCCAGATGTGCGCCGAGGACAACATGCAGGTCGCCAACTGCTCGACGCCGTCGAACTACTTCCACATCCTGCGCCGCCAGCTGAAACGCGACTTCCGCAAGCCGCTGATCCTGATGACGCCGAAATCGCTGCTGCGCCACAAGCGGGCGGTCTCCAAGATCGAGGAGATCGCGGAGGGCTCGACCTTCCACCGCATCCTGTGGGACGACGCCGAGCACGACGACAGCGGCGTGAAGCTCACCCGCGACGACAAGATCCGCCGCGTCGTGCTGTGCTCCGGCAAGGTCTACTACGACCTCTACGAGGAGCGGGAGAAGCGCGGCGTCAACGACGTCTACCTGATGCGCGTCGAGCAGCTCTACCCGTTCCCGCTGAAGGCGCTCGCCAACGAGATGAGCCGCTTCCGTAACGCGGAGGTGGTGTGGTGCCAGGAAGAGCCCATGTTCTTGGGCTCGTGGTCCTTCGTCGAGCCCTATCTCGACTGGGTGCTGGGCCAGGCCGGCTCCGCCTCGAAGCGGCCCCGCTACGTCGGGCGTCCGGCCTCCGCCTCGACCGCGGTCGGCCAG
>NZ_BPRD01000307.1 GCF_022179745.1 Methylorubrum podarium | reverse complement strand
GCCCTCCGCCTCCAGCACCCGGCCGACCATGTCGAGTTCGGCCCAGGGCATCGGCGAGCGGGTGCGCCACGCGAGCCGCATCGCCGAGACGGCGCTCACCGATGCCCGCGGGCTCGAGACAACGGTCAGCGCCCTGTCGCGGGCGGCGGACGAGGTCGGCGCGGTGGTCACGCTGATTCGCGCGGTGGCCGAGCAGACGAACCTGCTGGCCCTGAACGCGACCATCGAAGCCGCCCGCGCGGGCGAGGCGGGGCGCGGTTTCGCCGTCGTCGCCGGCGAGGTGAAGGCCTTGGCCGGCCAGACCGCGGCGGCGACGGATCGCATCGCCGCCCAGGTCACCGCGATCCAGCAGGCCGCCTGCAGCACCAGCGGCGCCATCGGCGAGATCGGGCAGACGATCGCGCAGCTCAGCCTCATCGCCTCCGAGGTCGCCGCGGCGGCCGAGCAGCAGGGTCAGGCCAGCCACGAGATCGCCCGCGCCATCGCCGGCGCCGCCGCCGACGCCCGCACGGTCTCCGAGAACATCACCGGCGTCCGCCGCGCCGCGGCCTCGAACGAGGAGCGCTCGGACGAAGTCCGCACCGGCGCCGAGCGGGTCGGCGAGGGCAGCGCGGCGCTGCAGGCGGCCATCGCGACGTTCCTGGAGCGGGTGCACGCGGCGTGAATGGGTCTACCCGGCTCGCCCTCGGAGGTTCGGTTCAGCAGTCCTTCCCGTCCGACATCGCGATGTGGGCGGCGAAGCCGGTGAGGTCCGCTCTGACCGCCTGAGGGCGCAACTCCATCGACGGGATCGCGTAATCCCCGCCGTTCTGCCGTCGGAACGGGATGGGGGATGTCTCGAACAAGGTTCGCATCCGGCGCTTCAATGCAGCGGCGGTGGTGCTAAAGGTGGCATCGTCCATCCGGTCGGCGCGATAGACCACGAACGGCGGCAGCACGTCGTAGCCCGGATAGAACAGCACGCCGTGATGGATGGGGAAGAGAAGGTCCTCGATCGGCCCGTTGATCCCCCGAGGACCATAATGCGACGGCCAGCCTCCGGCCGTCACGATGAGCATCGCGCGCTTGCCCGCGAGCGTGCCCTCGCCGTAGCGATCCCCCCAGCGCGTCTCGCTGTGCTCGCCGACGCCGTAGGCGAAGCCGCACGCGTAGACCCGGTCGATCCACCCTTTCAGGATGGCCGGCATGGAGAACCACCAGAGCGGAAACGCCAGGATCAGGGCGTCCGCCCAGAGGAGGTCGTCTTGCGCGGCGACGACGTCCTCGGTGAGGTTCCCGGTGGCGAACGCCGCGCTGGACGCCGCCGGTACCCGCAGGCGTTCGGAGGCAGGCAAGGCCGGGAAGTCGCGCCGGTCGACGGCGCATTTCCACCCGATGGCGTAGAGATCGGTCACGCGGACGTCGTGGGTGTCCGAGCGGAGTTCGGCGACGGCCGCATCGCGCAAGGCGTTCGTCAGCGATGCCGGATCGGGATGGGCGGAAACGACGAGGATCTTCATGCCTGCGGCTCACCGGAGAAAGATGGCGCGAGGCTAGGCGCGTCCGGATTCATCCGGTAGCTGAGGGCAACGGATAGGATCATGCCGCCGAATGGATCGATCGGGCGTCACGCTGGAACGGATGCGCAGCTTCGCCCGTGTCGTCGAGCGTGGCAGCCTGTCCGCGGTGGCCCGCGAGCAAGGGGTGGGGCAATCGACCGTCTCGCGGCATGTCGCGGACCTCGAAAGTGCGCTCGGCGTCACGCTCCTCAACCGGACCACGCGGCGCATCACCCTGACGGACGAGGGTCAGCGCTTCCATGCCGAGGCGCGCACGATCCTGCGGCTGGTCGATGAGGCGACGGACGGAGCCCGGAGCGCCGGCGGCGGTTTGACCGGCACGGTCCGCGTGTCCTGCACCGCGGCTCTCGGGGTCCGGCATGTCTGCCGAATGCTCTTCGCGATACAGGATCAGCATCCGGAGATTGTGGTCGATCTCAGCCTGTCCGACGCGCGCATCGACCTCGTGCGGGAGGCGGTCGATGTCGCGATCCGTCTCGGACCGCTGGTCGACAGCTCGATGCAGTGCCGGACCATCGGTCAATCACGCCGCGTCCTGGTGGCATCCCGCACGTACCTCGCGAGGCACGGGCGCCCCGAGACGCCCGGCGACCTGAGCCGGCACGCTTCCATCCGCATGAGCAATGTCGCCGGTCACGCCATGCTCCAGCTTCGCCGGCCGGATGGAACCGAGGTCCTGATCCCCTTCGAAGGCCACCTGCTGGTCGATCACGGCCTGGCGGCCCGCGAGGCGCTGATCCAGGGGCGCGGGATCGCGGCGGCCCATCTCTGGCTCATCGACGATCTGCTGGCGGCCGGCACGGTCGAGCCGATTCTGCCCGATTATAGGCCCGAGCCCGTACCGCTCTCGCTTCTCATCGTGCCCGGTCGCACGCGCATCAGGCGCGTTCGCATGCTGGTCGACTCGCTCGCGGCCTCCTTGGCGGCGCTGCCGGGGCTCGTCCAGGAGTGATATGGTTTCCGGGTGATCGCTTCGGCTACCGCCTCTCTCCTCCCCCTTCTGGGGAGGGGACAGGCCGAGCGATGACGGAGGCGTTCAAGCGGAAACCGTATGATGTCTGGATCCATGGCCGCACGAACCATGTGCTGGCAATCCGCTCGACCGGCTTGCCGCCGGTTCACCTCGCCCGACGGCCCTATCCCCGAGGCGGTAGCCCGGCCTCGATGATCCGCGCCCAGAGCGAGGCGCCGTAGGGGATGGCCGCGTCGTTGAAGTCGTAGTCCGGGTGGTGCAGGCCGGCGGAATCGCCGTTGCCCATGAAGATGTAGGCGCCCGGCCGGTGCGCGAGCATGTAGGAAAAGTCCTCCGCCGCCATCATCGGCGCCACGTTCCGCTCGACCTGCTCCTCGCCGACGACCTGGGCGGCGATGTCGGCCATGAAGTCGGTCTCCGCCGGATGGTTCTCGGTCGCCGGGTAGCCGCTGGCGAAGTCGATGCGCGCCCGCGCGCCGAAGGCGGCCGCCACGTTCTCCGCGATGGCGGCGAGCCGCTCGCGCATCAGGCCGCGCACGGCCGGCGTCAGCGCCCGCATCGTGCCGCGCAGCTCCGCCGTCTGCGGCAGGACGTTGAACGCCTCTCCCGCCTCGACCGCGCAGACGGAGACGACCGCCGAGTCGAGCGGATCGATGTTGCGGGCGACGATGGATTGCAGGGCGACGACGATATGGCTCGCCACCAGCACCGTATCGACCGCCGCCTGCGGCAGGGCCGCGTGCCCTCCCCTGCCCTCGATCAGGATCGTGAAGCGGTCGGTCGAGGCCATGATCGGGCCGGGGCGGATGGCGAAGGTGCCGACCGGCTGGCCGGGAATGTTGTGCAGGCCGTAGACCGCCTCGACGCCGAAGCGCTCCATCATCCCATCCTGCACCATCGCCTCGCCGCCGCCGCCGCCCTCTTCGGCCGGCTGGAAGATCAGCACCGCGCGGCCGTCGAAATCGCGGGTCTCGGCGAGGTATTTCGCGGCGCCGAGCAGCATGGCGGTGTGTCCGTCGTGGCCGCAGGCGTGCATCTTGCCCGGCACCGTCGAGCGATAGGGAAGGTCGCGAAGCTCCTGGATCGGCAGCGCGTCCATGTCGGCGCGCAGGCCGATCGCCCGGTTCGAGCCGTGCGACCGGCCGCGGATCACCCCGACGACGCCGGTCCGGCCGATCCCGGTGACGACCTCGTCGCAGCCGAAGGCGCGCAGCTTCTCCGCGACGACACCGGCGGTGCGGTGGACGTCGTATTGCAGCTCGGGATGAGCGTGGAGATCGTGCCGCCAAGCGGTGATCTCCTCCGAGAGATCGGCGATGCGGTCGATGACGGGCATGGATCCAACCTTTCCGGAGGGTTCCAGCAAGCAGAAGGCCAACCGCGGGTCAACGGCCAAGCCTCAGCGCGTCCCCGCCCCTCCCGCCAGATCGTCGAGGATCGGGCAGTCGGGGCGGTCGTCGCCGCAGCAGCGCTCGGCCAGATGTTCGAGGGTGCGGGCCATCGCCTCCAGCTCGCCGATGCGGCGGCGCAGGTCGGCGACGTGGTCGAGCGCCACCGCCTTGACCGCCGCGCTGGCGCGGGAGCGATCGTGCCAGAGCGCCAGCAGGTCGGCGATCTCCCGCATGGAGAAGCCGAGGTCGCGCGCCCGGCGCACGAAGCGCAGGGCGTGCAGGTCGGCCTCGCCGTAGACGCGGTAGCCCGAGGCGGTCCGGCCCGCGGGGCCGAGCAGGCCGGTCTCCTCGTAGTAGCGGATCATCTTGGCCGAGACGCCGGTAGCGCGGGCCGCCTCGCCGATGGTGACGGATCGCTCGCTCATGTATCGGCTCCCGCCCGCCGGAGGCGCAGGGCGTTGCCGACGACGAAGACGCTGGAGAGCGCCATCGCCCCGGCCGCGAGCACCGGCGAGAGCGGGGGCCCGCCGAAGGCGACGAGCGCGCCGGCGGCGACCGGGATCAGCGCGGCGTTGTAGGCGAAGGCCCAGAACAGGTTCTGGCGGATGTTGGCGATCGTCGCCCGCGACAGGACCACGGCCTCGACCAGGCCGCCGAGCGCGCCGGACATCAGCACCACGTCGGCGCTCTCCACCGCGATGTCGGTGCCCGTGCCGATGGCGATGCCGATATCGGCCTCGGCGAGCGCCGGGGCGTCGTTGATGCCGTCGCCGACGAAGGCGACCGGTCCGTGCGCCTCGCGCAGGCGGCGCAGGGCAGCCACCTTGCCCTCGGGCAGCACTTCGGCCTCGACCTCGGTGATGCCGAGCGAGCGGGCGACCGCCTCGGCGGTGGCGCGGGCGTCGCCGGTCAGCATCGCCACGGTCAGACCGCGGGCGCGCAGGGCATCGAGGGCCTGCCGCGCATCCGGCTTGACCGGGTCCGCCACCGCCACGAGCGCCGCGAGCCGACCATCGACGGCGGCGAAGATCGGGCTCTTGCCCTCACCCGCGAGCCGGGCCGCCTCGGTCTCGAGCGCCCCGGTCGCGATGCCGAGCCGTTCCATGTAGCGGCGGTTGCCGAGCGCCACCGGCCGTCCCTCGACCCAGGCCGAGACCCCGTGACCCGGCACCGCCTCGAAGGCTTCGACCTCGGGGATCGCCCCGGCTTCCCGCGCCGCCGCGGCGATGGCGCGGGCGACCGGATGCTCGGAGCGCGCCTCGACGGCGCCCGCCAGGGCCAACACGCTCTCGCGGGTGAAGCCCGGCGCGGTGACGAGATCGGTCAGGCGGGGGCGGCCCTCCGTGAGGGTGCCGGTCTTGTCGAGGGCGATGACGCGGGCGTCCTGCAGCGCCTGGAGCGCCGCGCCCTGGCGGAACAGCACCCCGCGCTCCGCCGCCCGGCCGGTGCCGACCATGATCGAGACCGGCGTCGCCAGCCCCATGGCGCAGGGGCAGGCGATGATGAGCACGGAGATCGCCGCGACGAGGGCGTGGCCGAGCGCCGGCGCCGGCCCGAGGACGAGCCAGGCGAGGAAGGTCAGCGCGGCGATCCCGATGACGGCGGGCACGAACCACAGGGTCACCCGGTCGACCAGCGCCTGGATCGGCAGCTTGCCCCCTTGCGCCTCCTCGACCATCCGCACGATCCGCGCGAGCGCCGTGTCGGCGCCGGTGCGGTCCACGGTGAGGTCAAAGCTGCCGGTGGTGTTGAGGGTGCCGCCGACGACGCGGGCGTCCCGGCCCTTCTCCACCGGGACCGGCTCGCCGGTGATCATGCTCTCGTCGACGAAGGAGGAACCGGAGGCGACGGTGCCGTCCGCCGGCACGCGCTCGCCGGGGCGCACCCGGACCCGGTCGCCGACCCGGAGGTCGGCAGCCGGCACCTCGCGCTCGTTCGCGCCGTCCACCAGCCGGGCCGTCTTCGGCGAGAGGTCGATCAGCCGGGCGATCGCCGCGCCGGCCCGGCCCTTGGCGCGGGCCTCGAGGGTGCGCCCGAGCAGGATCAGCGTGACGATGAGGACGCTCGCCTCGAAGTAGAGGTGCGCCGACCCGTCCGGCAGCCACCACGGGGCGGCGGTCGAGACCAGCGAGAACAGGTAGGCCGCGCCGGATCCCAGGGCGACGAGGGCATTCATGTCCGGATGGCCGCGCAGCAGGTTCGGCACTCCGATCCGGAAGAAGCGGCGGCCGGGCCCGGCCAGCACCAGGGTCGCGAGCACGGCCTGGAGCCAAGCGAGAGCGCTGGCGCCAACGACGCCGGTCACCGCGTGGTGGAAGCCCGGCAGCAGGTGTCCGCCCATGTCGAGCACGACGACCGGGCTCGACAGCACGGCCGCGACGATCAGGTCGCGGCGGAGGGCGGCCGCCTCCCGCTCCTGCCGCTCCTCGTGCGAGCGGTCCTGCCCTGCCGCGAGCGCATGCGGCTCGTAGCCGGCCCGCCGCACCGCGGCCTCGACATCGCTCACCGAGACGGCCCCGGCGGCGTGGCGCAGCTCGGCCCGGCCGGTGGCGAGGTTGACGCTCGCCGAGACCGCGCCGGGCAGCGCCAGGAGCGCGCGCTCGACCCGGCCGACGCAGGAGGCGCAGCTCATGCCCTCGACGGCGACGGCGGTGACGGCGCGCGCATCCCTGATCGCCGGCCCGAGCGCCCGGACCGCCGTCGCCCGCCGACGGCAGTCTGGTGCGACCGGTCATGCAAGCCGAAATCCCGTCCGCTCACGCCTCCAGGCCGAAGGCGCCGAG